>NZ_BAAIHG010000014.1:0-25576 GCF_054655775.1 Candidatus Termitispirillum reticulitermitis
GATGGCAAGTCCGGTAACTGGGGTGAAGTCGTAACAAGGTAGCCGTACCGGAAGGTGTGGCTGGATCACCTCCTTTTTAAGGATTGTTTAACATCATACTTAATTAGGTAAATAAGACCTCTCTTGCGCCTCCCCTCCCCAAACATCCTTGAAAGTTGAATATTATGGGGGTTTAGCTCAGCTGGGAGAGCACCTGCCCTGCAAGCAGGGGGTCGGGAGTTCAATCCTCCCAACCTCCATTATGCTAAGGTAAAGGGCAACCCTGTGGTTGCCCTTTGCTATATTATATGCCATTATCGGTTCTTATAGGGGACTATAGCTCAGGTGGTTAGAGCGCGCGCCTGATAAGCGCGAGGTCGATGGTTCAAGTCCATCTAGTCCCACTTTCACGCCTATCAAAATTACTTGAATATAATATATAAACAACATATTGAAAGGATATCTATGAGGGAGATTATATTTGACACGGAAACTACAGGATACGCAGCTAGCACAGGCAGAATTATTGAAATAGGTTGTGTAGAGCTATTAAACGGCACATTAACAGGCAACACCTTTCAACGCTATCTAAATCCAGAGCGTAGCATACACCCCCGTGCACTAGAGGTTCACGGACTAACTAGTGAGTTTTTGAGGGATAAGCCTAAATTTATTGATATTGCGAGCGAACTGTTGGCTTTCATTGGCGATTCAACATTGATTGCCCACAATGCATCATTTGATATGGGTTTTCTGAATGCTGAACTGGCAAGGGTTAATTTGCCTGCAATCGCAAAGGAGCGGGCTGTTGATACTGTGGCTTTATCAAGAAAGCTCAATACTCATTTAGCACACCATAATCTTGACGCTCTGTGCCGTGCTTATGGCATTGACAATAGCAACCGCACGCTACACGGTGCACTGCTAGATGCAAAACTTACAGCAGAAATCTACATTAAAATGAAACAAGAGATAAAGGCTGGTGCGTTCTAAAGCCTCCACAGCGGTTTTACCGCGAGAGGGGAGTTATTCCCCTGCCTTGACACAAAAATATTTTCTGATAAGATGTGTTGGTAAAGAATAGCCCATATACACGGAGGTTTTATGGCACAAGAGAGCAATAGCAAGTTCGTGCACCTGCACCTGCACACCCAATATTCGCTATTAGATGGTGCTATTTTAATAGACAAACTCACTGGGCGCATTAAAGAGCTGGGCATGGACAGCGTGGCTATTACCGACCATGGCACGATGTTCGGCGTAGTTGACTTCTATAAAGAGTGCAAAAAAGCGGGCATCAAGCCTATTATCGGTTGCGAGGTCTATGTTGCACCCGATGACCTACGCAATAGAGACTACAAAGACAATGCCGTATCAAATTATCACCTAGTGCTACTTGCCGAAACCTATCAGGGCTTTTACAACCTACGAAAACTAGTGAGCATTGCCCAGCTAGAAGGCTTTTACAAACGCCCACGCATAGATAAAAATCTGTTAAAGCAATACCATGAGGGGTTGATTGCACTGTCTGCCTGCGTAGCGGGCGAGGTAGCGAGGAAAATACTAGAACCAAACTCTGATTATAATACAGCGCGCGACATTGCCCTAGAATATGAGGAGATAATGGGCAAGGGGAACTATTATCTTGAAATACAAGACAATGGGCTATCAGACCAGCTTGCCGTCAACGCGCAAATTATAAACATATCAAAGGATACGGGCATCCCACTGGTGGCAACGGGCGACTGTCACTATCTAAACAAAGGTGACGATGCATCGCACAATCTGCTAATGGCTATCCAATACAAGAAGAAGGTAGAGGATATGCTTAAAGAGGAGGATAGAACTGATAGGCTATACGTCCGTAGCCCAAAGGAGATGATTGAGGCGTTCAAAACCGCACCTGAGGCGGTAGAGAACACTGTTAAAATAGCAGAACGTTGCAACGTGAACATGGAACAAGACTTCGGCAAGGTTCACATGCCCGATTTTGAGGTGCCAGACGGCTTTACGCAAGAAAATTATTTTAGGCACATAGCAATGGAGGGGCTGAAAAAGCGTCTTGAGCGCGTTCCAGATGTCTCCAAGCATAGAACCTACTATGGCAGGCTAGAAATGGAGATGGACGTCATCAAGCTGAAAGGCTATATCGGCTACTATCTGATAGTGTGGGATTTTATCAGCTACGCTCGCTCGCAAAAGATACCCGTCGGTCCCGGCAGAGGCTCTGGTGCAGGCTCGTTGGTAGCGTATTCAATGGGTATCACCGACCTAGACCCTATCAAAATGAATTTGCTATTTGAGCGGTTTCTCAACCCAGAGCGCAATTCATTCCCCGACTTTGACATTGACTTCTGCATTCGTCGCAGGGACGAGGTTATCAGATACGTTGCCGAAAGATATGGAGTTGACAGGGTCGCAAAGGTAGCTGCATTCGGACAGATGGCGGGCAGGGGGCTGGTGCGTGATGCTTGCAGAGCACTAGGCGTGCCACTGAATGTGGCGACAAAGCTGGCAAATGCTATTCCCAAAGAGCCTAGTATGACTATATCAAAGGCGGTTAAGAATGATAATACCCTGATAGCACGACTAGAGGCTGAAAACGTTGGATTCTATGAAAAAGTTTCCAAACTGGAGGGGTTATTGCGTCAATACGGTGTCCACGCAGCGGGTATAGTGATAACAGATAAATCTATCACCGAATATGCGCCCCTATGTCGCGATAGAGATATGGACAAGGAGAGAGATAAAGATAAAGCTGAAATTGAAAATGAAAATGTCAATGTCACCAATGCGATGGGCGTTATACAATACGACAAGCACCTATTAGAGGAACTAGGCTTGATAAAATACGACTTCCTCGGATTAGCCAATCTGACGATTATTGACGAGGCGGTCAAGTTGATACACAAATACGAAGATGCGGACTTTGAACTGGAAAATATTCCATACGATAACAAAGAGGTCTATGAGATGATTTCCCTTGGAGATACTACTGGGGTATTCCAGCTAGAAAGCGATGGCATGAGACGACTACTGCGCAATATGAAACCATCTAACCTAGAAGATATTACCGCTGCTAATGCGCTGTTTAGACCTGGTCCTATCAAGGGTGGTATGCTAGAGCTATTCTGCGACAGGAAACATGGCAGACAAGAAATTGCCTACGAAGTGCCCGAACTAGAGCCTATTCTGAAAGATACCTACGGGGTAATCGTATACCAAGAGCAGGTTATGGAGATTGCACGTGTTGTGGCGGGCTATTCGTTAGGAGCAGCGGACAATCTGCGCCGCGCTATGGGCAAAAAAGATGCCGAGCAGATGGAGCGCGAGAAAGAAGTGTTCTTACATGGTGATGAAAGGCGCAACATTCCTGGCGCACTTAAACATGGGGTAGCGGACGAGAGAGTGGCAAAAAATATATTTGATTTGATGGAGAAGTTCGCTGACTATGGCTTTAACAAGAGCCACTCAGCGGCTTATGCGATGCTGGCGTATCAGACGGCGTATCTGAAAAAGCACTATCCTGAGTCATACTACACAGCATGTATGAGTATCGCTATTGACAGCAAGAAGGACTTTGCCAAGTTTATGGAGGATGCCAAATCGCATGGCATACACGTGTATGCGCCAGATGTGAATAAGAGTGTAGTTGAATTTGAATATGAAGTTGATAAAGACGACAAGGCTGGTGGTGGAGGTATCTGGTTCGGGTTAAGTGCCGTTAAGAACGTAGGTTTAGCTGCTGATAATATAATAGAAGAGCGTGGCAGGGGTGGCAAATACGAGAGTATATACAAGTTTTGCGAACGTGTTGACACGCACAGGGTAAATAAACGGGCAATAGAGGCGTTAATCTACGCAGGAGCGTTTGACAGTTTCGGCAAGAATCGCCAGCAACTGATTGCACTATTACCAAAACTGCTGGACCGCTATTCTACCGACCGCAAAAAGAAAGATGATGAACTACGGGCTAGTGGCGTGCAGAGCATTGAGGATTTCTTATCTAGTGATGATGAGAACATTGCGTTATTATCAGAGGAATATCCAAATGTTGAGGAGATGAAAAAAGACGAGCTATTGGCAAAAGAAAAAGAAGTATTGTCAGTTTATTTCTCATCACACCCTGTTCAGGAGGCATTACAGGCGGCTAATGCTGTGGGATTATTTAACAACATCGCCATTAGCCAAGAGGGGGAGGATGAAGACGTAGAACAACCAGATGATGACGAGGGCAATGGTGGCATATTCATCAAAGAATCACGCGAAGAGGGAGATAGAATGCGCTTTATCGGTGTAATCGCCAGCATAAAGACAAGTTCAACCAACAAGAATAACGACAGACCCAGCGAAAAAATGGTGCGGTTTGTTATAGAAGATGCCAGCGGCTCGCTCACGGTGCTAGCATTTCCGCGCAAATACACCGAATATATGCAAATGATTGAAAAGAACAAAGTTGTCGTTGTAGAGGGCACGTATCAAGAGAGTAGCGACGGCAAGGGGGAGGTTATACTAGAGCGAATGTTTGACAACATTGCAGATGCGCTAGCCTCACCTATGGCAGAGCAGAAAAACAAGGTGAAAACCAGCAAGTTCACAGGCGAAGCAGGGATGAGGCTACCAGCCATTACGACCGATGCATTTAAGCGCACGGCTGAGGTGCAGGATATGAATGACGGACAGCCCGTGTTGGCATTTGTCTATATATCGGAGATAAAGGAAACGTTCACTAATAAGAATGATGACACTAAAAAACATCAAAAGATGGCATTTGTGAAACTGTCTGATGGGGAGGGCTATCTTGATGGAGTGATATTTCCCAAAACGTATAAGAAGTTGGCTGACAAACTGGAACAACTAAAAGGCAAACCCATCGTTGTCAAAGGCATGTGGCAAGTGCGGGAACGCGGTGGTTCGCTACTGGTAGATGATGTGTATGAGCTAGACACTGCGCTTGGAATCTTTATCAAACAGTTAGTTATAACACTTCCAGTTGATAGGATTGACAGCGATAGGCTCGCCCAGTTCCGCACAGAACTAGAGGCTATGCCAGGCAGATTGCCTGTAAAATTCCGCATGAGTGGTGCGGGTAGCTACCAGCTAGAGTTTGACTTATTGCGTAGATTGGGCGTTAAACCGTCCAGTAAGCTACTCGCTTTAACCTCACAGCTGTTTGGCGAGGAAAATTGCAAATATTTAGTGGCGTAGGAACATAAGAAGGTAGAGCATGGTAGGAGTAATTAAAAATGTATAAAGCTTTGACGATAGCGGGTTCTGATTCTGGTGGCTGTGCTGGCATACAGGCAGACCTAAAGACATTCACTGCGCTCGGAGTATTTGGAACGAGTGCAATTACTGCGCTAACATCGCAAAATACGCTAGGCGTAACACATATAATGCCCACAACGCCAGAGAGCGTTACATCTCAAATAGATGCCGTGCTGTCAGACATCGGCGCAGATGCTGTCAAAACTGGTATGCTGTTTTCAAGCGAAATCATCTGTGCCGTATCAGAGCAATTAAAAGCACATAATGTAAAAGAACTAGTTGTTGACCCTGTAATGGTGGCTACCACAGGGGCGGTGCTACTGCAAGACAGCGCAAGAGCGGCACTAGTGGAGCAACTATTTCCCATAGCAAGTGTCATAACCCCTAATAAACCTGAGGCGGAACTGCTGACTGGCGTTAAAATATCGGATATGAACGATGTTCACAATGCGTGCAAGCGATTAGTTAATATGGGGGCAAGGGCGGTCGTCTTAAAGGGTGGGCATATTACAGGAGACAAGGGTGTTGCTGTTGATATATTATACGACGGGGCGAACTTTCAAGAGTTTAGCGGTGCGTGGACTGATACCAAGAACCTGCACGGCACTGGTTGCACCTATTCGGCGGCGATAGCAACCTACCTAGCGCAGGGACATTGCCTAAACGAGAGCATAAGATTAGCAAAGAAATATATTACAGGAGCAATCGCTACTGGCGCAAAACTCAGCATCGGCAGGGGGGTAGGACCAGTGAACCATTTGTGGATGAGCTAAAGAGGGGCATTTTAACTTGTGCAATTACAAAATAAAATAATCTCTTGACAAGCTGAAAACTTTTTAGTTAAATAAGTAGGAGTTTAAGTTTCATATATTTAGACAGGGGCAGGTGTAATTAGATGCAGATAGGTATAGATTATACACTGTTTATTCAAATAGCGCAATTCCTTGTAATTGTGCTACTAGTGAGCAAGTGGATTGTTGCACCCGTTCATTCTACGTATAGTCGGCGGGACGCTTTAGTTAAAGAGCTAAACGATAGGGCAACCGACAATCTGCGTCAGATAGAGAAAAAGCGTGAAATATACGAGGCAGACCTTGAGGCGGTGCGTGCAGAGCTAGCAGAATATTCTGTTGGCTTGCGTTCGGAGGCTCTAGCCCGCGCTAAGGCTATTACTGATAGGGCTGACGCAGAGGCTAAAACTTTTGTAGAGGCTGGACGTGCTAATATAAAGAGCGAGACTGATATTGTCTGTTCTATACTTATGAAACAGGTAGATGAATATTCGCGGCAAATACTTACAGATATAGTCAGCAAGGTAAGCAGGAGTAGTGTTGCATGAAACTAGTCCTATCCGCATTGTTTGCTCTAATGTTGCCAGCGTATGCGGTGGCATCTGCTGATGCACACTACAGCGTCAGTGGCTTTTATTGGCGTGTAGTTGCATTCGTTCTGTTCGTAGGTTTGTTATACAAGTTTGTAGGCAAGCGTCTTTCTGATGAGACAGCTAATGGTGTAGCGAGTGCTAGCGATGCGATGAAAAAGGCTGAACTAGCCTGCAAAGATTCTGAAGCGCAACTTGTTGACTACGTAGCTAAAATCAATGCGATGAGTGAAGAACTCAAAAAGATGAAAGAGGTTGCTAGTGCCACAGCCCAGCGCGAAGCGCAGGATTTAATTGCCAGTGCTGAGCGGATGGCAGAAAAGTTGAAACGCTCTGCTGAAAATACGTTGAATGTTGAGACAGAACAAGCTAGGCTGGCTATACGGGCGGTAGTGGCAAAAAGTGCCCTTGCTAAGGCTGAAGAACAAGTCGTAGCTATGACCCTATCTGATAAACAGAAGTATATAGCAGACAATCTTATGTATATCGGAGAGGGGGGAATAGTTTATGATTAACTCACCAGTAGCCGTCAGATATGCAGATGCCCTTTATTTTGAAGCCTTGAGCAGTGGAAATATTGATGCTGTAACTAGCGATTTAGCGCAACTCAAGGAGTTACTCCTTAATAATGATGACTTTGCCACTTTTGTATCAAGTCTCGCTCTATCGGCTAGCGATAGGATAGCTGTAATAAATGCACTTGCTAAAAAGGGTGCTGGGCTTAACAGGCTTACACAGGGACTTTTAGTAGTTCTAGCTAATAATCGCCGCTTGAACCAGCTTGAAGCTGTTGTTGAAGTTGTTGAAAGGCGCATTATGGAGGCTAACGGTGAGCTGGAGGTGCGCGTGGAATACGCTGTGTCTATAACAGATGCCATTAGAAAGTCGCTTTTGTCAACATTGGAAAAGTTGACTGGACGTAAGATAGTATTGAAAGAGTTCGTGAATGAATCGTTGCTTGGCGGAATGAAAGTGTTTGTTGACAGTATGTTATATGATTTGAGTCTGCGTGGCAAATTTGATAGGTTAAAAATGGAGCTTAGTAAGTAATATGGGCGGATATATGGTGCGATTAAAATAAGTATAGGTGTTGATATGCAGATTAAAGCTGACGAAATTAGCCAGATAATACGCGAGCAAATCAAAAACTTTGACAAGAAAGTTGAGATGGCGGAGATAGGCACCGTCCTAAGTGCTAGTGACGGCATAGCTAAAATTCATGGGCTTGATAACGTCATGTCTGGGGAGCTTGTGGAGTTTTCAGGTGGCATCTACGGACTGGCGATGAACTTGGAATATAGCAATGTCGGAGTCGTGGTATTCGGCGATTATGAGCACATTAAAGAGGGCGATACCGTTAAGAGAACGGGTAGGATTGCATCCGTCCCTGTAGGTGATGATTTGATAGGACGTGTTGTGTCTCCGCTTGGAGAGCCTATAGATGGGAAGGGACCTATCAAAGCAACCAAAATGGATGTTATAGAGAAGATTGCACCGGGAATACTTGCGCGCAAGTCTGTCCATGAACCTGTTCAAACTGGCATTAAGGCGATAGATGCGATGATACCAATAGGGCGCGGTCAGCGTGAGCTTATAATAGGCGATAGGCAGACTGGTAAAACCGCTATTGCACTAGATACTATCATAAATCAGAAAGGGCAGAACATGATATGCGTCTACGTAGCAATAGGGCAGAAGCGTTCAACAGTAGCTAACGTTGTAGAGATACTAGAGAAACACGGGGCTATGGAATATACGATAGTTGTTGCCGCTACGGCAAGCGATTCTGCGCCGCTTCAATTTATCGCACCGTTGGCGGGTTGCACTATGGGCGAGTATTTTAGAGATAACGGTAAGCATGCGCTACTTATATATGACGATTTGTCAAAACATGCCGTTGCGTATAGGCAGATGTCGTTGTTGCTCCGCCGTCCTCCGGGTCGTGAAGCCTATCCGGGTGATGTGTTCTATCTGCATTCAAGGTTGCTTGAACGTGCGGCTAAGTTGAGTGATGCACTTGGTGCGGGTTCATTGACGGCACTGCCTATTATTGAGACTCAGGCTGGTGACGTAGCTGCCTATATACCTACTAATGTAATATCTATAACAGACGGACAGATATTCCTTGAAACAGACCTGTTTTTCAGTGGCGTTCGCCCTGCAGTTAACGTAGGTATATCAGTATCACGCGTTGGTGGCAGTGCCCAGATAAAAGCTGTTAAACAAGTTGCAGGGCGTTTGCGATTAGACCTAGCACAATATCGTGCTATGGCGGCGTTTGCTCAGTTTGGCAGCGACCTTGATTCCGCTACGCAAGCGCAACTTACACGCGGTAGCAGATTAACGGAGCTTTTGAAACAGCCGCAATATTCGCCCTTGTCAGTAGAAAAACAGGTTTTAGTGCTATTTGCGGGAACTAATGGATATATTGATGACGTTGCATTAAAATCGGTCTCTAAGTTTGAACATGAATTTCTGACCAGCATAGAAACGGAGCACCCAGAGATGCTACAAGAGTTACATGATAAGAAAGCTATCAGTGACACCTTGTCAGCTAAGTTGAAAGAGTTCCTTGACGATTTTAAGAAGAGATTTGTTGCGTAAGTTGGCTATTTTAGAGGTATTTAATGGCTAGTATTAAAGACATTAAGCGTAAGATAAGCTCAGTGCATAGCACTCAAAAGATTACAAAGGCCATGAAAATGGTCTCTGCTGCGAAGTTGCGGCGTGCTAATGAGGCTGTTACAAGCACTCAGTCATACTCTGAAAAGTTGCGCGAAGTTGTCGTCAACCTTGCAGCTAATGTGAGCGACTTTAAGCATCCGTATATGGTAGTTCCTAGTGAGACTAAAACTGTGGGGTTGTTTGTTTTAAGCTCAGATAGGGGGCTATGCGGTGCTTTTAACTCTAACGTTGTAAAGGCTGTTCAGAGTTTTCAACAGGAAAATCCGAGCTATAAGATAAAGTTGTATATATCGGGCAAGAATGCTTATGATTACTTTAGGCGCAGAAATGCCGATATTGTCTGTAAATGGATTTCGCTTAGCGGAAAAGTGACCTATCCGCATGCGGAAGAGATTTCAAAAACAATCGCTAAAGCCTTTACCAATGGAGAAATAGATGCGGCATATCTCATATATAATGAGTTTTTCTCGGTATCGTTTCAACTGCCAATATGTAGGCAGCTCTTTCCGCTCTCGCTGGATAAAGACCGTGTAAATGAGGGCTACAAGCTTGAGTTTGAGATGGCTTACGACTACAACGTAGCGACCGATGCTGGTTTGTCTGACTTTTTGATAGAACCTGACCCTGCTTCGGTTTTAGGGAGACTATTGCCTAGGTATGTAACATTTTCAATATATCACTCATTGTTAGAATCCGCTGCTGGGGAGCACGGTGCTAGGATGGTAGCGATGGATAATGCGACTAGGAGTGCAGACGATATGATAAAGCGTCTTACATTAAACTATAATAAAGCGCGTCAAGCGACAATAACCACCGAATTGCTTGATATAGTCAACGGCGCGGAAGCCTTGAGGTAAAGGAGATTAGCATGGCAGCAGCAACTGGAAAGATAGTTCAAATAATAGGACCTGTGGTAGATGCAAAATTTGACACAGGTTGCTTACCAGATATCTATACGGCACTCGTTGTGAATCACGGTGAGCGCAAAGTCGTCTGCGAAGTGGCACAGCAGCTCGGTGAGGACACCATACGTGCAGTTGCTATGAGTAGCACCGAAGGGCTTGTGCGCGGTATGCCTGTGGAGAATACAGGTGAACCTATTATGGTGCCTGTGGGCAAATGTGTGCTAGGGCGCATATTAAATGTGACTGGAGACCCTGTGGATGAGGCGGGGGAAGTCAAGGCTGAATCTTATCGTAGCATACACCAGCCGACTCCGTTGCTAGAAGACCAAGAAACATCAGTTGAAATGTTTGAAACAGGTATAAAGGTCATAGATTTGTTAGAACCTTATACCAAAGGTGGGAAAACTGGGCTACTCGGCGGTGCCGGCGTGGGGAAAACTGTTGTTATTATGGAGCTTATCAATAATATTGCTAAACAATATGGCGGTTATTCGGTCGTGGCAGGTGTCGGCGAAAGGACACGTGAGGGTAATGACCTATATAATGAAATGAAAGAATCTAACGTGTTAGATAAAGTTGCATTAGTTTATGGGCAGATGAATGAACCTCCGGGTGCGCGTATGAGAGTCGCCCTAACTGGACTTACTATATGTGAAAACTTCCGTGACCAAGGACAGGACGTGCTACTTTTCGTGGATAATATATTTAGGTTTAGCCAAGCTGGGTCTGAGGTGTCAGCATTGCTTGGACGTATGCCGTCGGCTGTTGGTTACCAGCCTACGCTCTCCACAGAGATGGGCGAGTTGCAAGAGCGCATTACATCTACTAAAAAGGGGTCTATCACGTCTGTTCAAGCTATATATGTGCCTGCAGATGACCTTACTGACCCAGCTCCAGCCACTACGTTTGCGCATTTAGACGCTACGACGGTTCTATCTCGTTCTATTGCAGAGCTTGGCATATACCCTGCAGTTGACCCTTTGGACTCTACTTCACGCATACTTGACCCTAACATAGTGGGGGAGGAGCACTACAATACTGCCCGTTCAGTTCAATCTGTGTTGCAACGTTATAAGGAATTACAGGATATTATAGCTATACTCGGCATGGAAGAATTATCTGAAGACGACAAGCTCACGGTGTCACGTGCGCGCAAGATACAGCGTTTTCTGTCTCAACCGTTCCATGTGGCAGAACAGTTCACGGGCATTAAAGGTAAATATGTGTCGCTGAAAGACACCATTAAGGGCTTTAAGATGATATTAAACGGCGAATGCGATTCACTGCCGGAGCAAGCGTTTTTCCTGTGCGGTGGTATAGAGGATGTGTTTGCTAATGCTGAAAGCTTGAAGGGTAATAAATAGTATTATGGCTAAGATGTATTTTGAACTCACGTCTCCGGAGCGACTTGTGCTCGGCACTGAAGTGGATGAGCTATACGCCCCTGCCGATGAGGGAGAGATAGGGATATTGCCCGACCATATATCACTGGTTACATCGCTTGCTACGGGGGAATTACGCTATAAAAACGACGGAAAACTAGACTATTTTGCTATTGAGGGCGGGTTTTTGGAAGTATCTAATAATAAGATAGTCGTCCTTACAGAGCATGCTGATTTGGGTAAAGATATAGACGTAGAGGATGAAAAGAAGCGCAAACTGATAGCGGAAGAAACGCTGGAGCTGGCTTATGCTGAAGCAAGCAAGAATGAAACAACACTTGATACTACTGGTATGGAGGAAACTATAAAGAGGAGTGATGTCCGCTTGTCGGTGGCATCCCACTATTCCGCACAAAAGTCGAATGAGCATTAGTTTTGATTTTTTCTCTGGCGTTCACCGCGACCCTCGCGTAATTTCTGATGACATCGTATATGGACGAGGTAGTTTTGTTACGGACAGTCTGCCTACTGATATTGAATTTGTCTATTTCGTCATCACCAATACTAGCACTAACAACATAGTGCTAGCTGATTTCTTTCTAGAAACGGGGCACTCTATAACTCCCTATGTAATTTGGGATTTAGATTTGCCGAATGAACATGTTCACAATAGGCTTATAACCCCCAGTGCTCGTGTAGTCATAGGCTTTCTAAGGGATTTATTTACTCGGCGTGTTCTGCGTTGTGCGGCAGTGCAAGAGCCATTTATCTTTAATATTGCATGCAGATTAGCTGATGGTGCAATATGCCGTTCTGATAAATATGAACTCTCAACTAAATATCCGGCTAATCCGTTGCAGGATATTGATATATCGCGATATCGTCACTTTTTTGACAGACGCATTTCAATATTTGATAAGGAGTTGTCTCGCATAAACGAGCAATATGGAACACTCTCAAACTATGCTAATTTACATTTAACGCTAGGACTGCATAAGTTCAAGGGTGAGGGCTGCACTTCTTTGTGGCAGTGGCGCGAGTGGATGCCGGCAGCCACTAATTTATGGCTGGTAGGTTCATTTACAAATTTTAAGATAGACGATAAGTTTGCATTTACTAAAGATATTGAAACTGGTATCTGGCAGCTAGATTTACCCGAAAATGCACTGAAACACGGCGATTATGTAGAATTGCGGGCTGAATCCCCCAGCACTAACGGCGAGCAAGTCCGCAGAATACCAGCATTTTCTAAGTGGGTAGAGCAGGACAAAAATGTTGAGGAGCAGTGGTGTGCACGTGTGTGGTCACCTGATGATGTTTATAGATTTAAGAATGATAAAAAGGCTAAATGGACTGATTTTCCACGTATATACGAGGCACATATAGGTATTGCCCAGCCTTATATTGGGCGCACAGATAAGAGTGTAGGCACGTTTGAGATGTTCAGTAAGCTACTTCCGCGTATTAAAGAGAGTGGCTATACTGCCGTGCAGCTAATGGGCGTTTTGGAGCATCTGCTCTATAAATCATTTGGCTATCAAGTGTCTAGCTATTTTGCTACAAGTTCACGTTTCGGCTCACCTGATGATTTCAAGAGACTAGTTGATGAGGCGCATAGGCTAGGCTTGTCAGTTATACTTGATATACCGCACAGCCACTCAGTGCCTAATACTGAGCAGGGCATTGCCCGCTATGATACCACTAGTTTTCTCTTTGCTGATAAAGCTAATCAATGGGGAACTATATCATTTGACTTTTGCAAAGAGATGACCAGAAGATTCTTGCTCTCAAACTGTCGCTACTGGATGGAAGAGTACCATATTGATGGTTTCCGTTTTGATGCCGTAGGCAATATGATATACTTAGATAACGGGATAAATGACAGCTTTAGTGATGTGAATAGCTGTTTTTATAGCTCTAATGGTAGTTCGCGCATAGACGAGGCGGGTGTATTATATTTGGAGCTGGCAAATGAGCTTATACATAGTATGGGCGGGGTGAGCATAGCGGAAGAGTTTAGCGGAATGCCCGGTATGACCTCGCGAGCCTGTGAAGGTGGACTTGCCTTTGACTATCGGCTGGCTATGGGGATACCTGACTTTTGGGGTAAGTTTATTAAAAAAGGGCGCACCAGTAGTGATATATGGTATGAGATGACTAATAGGCGTGGTTATGAGCGGACTATCAGCTATGTTGCATGTCATGACCAGTCTATAAATGGGCATGATGCTATGATTTGGCGGCTGATAGGCGATGACATGTATGAGTATATGTCTCACCTGCAAACTAGCTGGAAAGCATCTCGCGGAATTGCGCTATACAAGATGATGCGACTTGTGACGCTTGGCACGGCAGATGCTGGCTATTTGAGCTTTATGGGGGACGAGTTTGGACACCCTGAATGGATAGATGCTGATGGGTATGGGCATAGACAGTGGCACTTGACTGCTCGGAACGATATAAAATATGGCAATCTATGGGCGTTTGACAAGGCGTCTCTTGTTGATTTGCTGGCAAAACACGCTGATAGTTTCAGAGAGAAACCCTATATGCGCTACGTTCACGATGAATATAGAATATTAGCATTTGAACGTGGCAGGCTATTATTCGTATTTAATTTTAATGAAACAGAGGCGGTGGAGAATTTGTCGCTGTGGGTGACTCCTGGCAAATATGTTGAGATGTTAAGCTCTGATTCAAAACTTTTTGCTGGCAACGGTAATCTTGAAATAAGCAATCCGCAGATGGAGCATTTTTCACAAACTGATGACTCTAACAGCGATAAATCAGTTGAGCGAATTTCGCTCTACCTGCCCCCACTAGTTGTGTTAGTTATGTTGAGAAGTTGATATGAATGATAGCATTATAAGCCTGTCAACTGGTGGTGGTGGCAGAGCTATGCAAAGGCTAATAAAAGACGTTTTATTTAAGCATTTTAAGGGCAGTGAGCTACGGGAGATGCGGGACGCCTCATATTTCATGCCGACTGAACTTATACCTAACGGCGAGCTTGCCATATCAACTGATTCGTTTGTTGTTACGCCAGAGATATTTCCCGGTGGCAATTTGGGCAAACTAGCGGTAGCGGGCACCACAAACGACCTTGCATGTGCAGGCGCGGTACCACAATATATAACCTGCGCCCTTGTAATACCTGAGGGATATAGGTTAGATACCATTGAAACAATTATCGCAACATTTGCACAGGCAGCCGACGAGGCGGATGTTGAAATTATTGCTGGCGACACTAAGGTTATTCCAGCGGGGGAGCTGTCTGGCTTGATAATCAATACTACAGGTGTTGGCAGGCTCATTAAACGAACAAACGATTATGCATCTATTAAGGTTGGAGATAGGGTAATTATTACATCAGATATAGCACGGCATGGAATAGCTATCTCTCTTGCTCGCGGAGAATTTGGTTTTGAGGGTATTGTTGAATCAGATTGTAATATACTCTGTAAAATGTTAAATAATATACTAGGCTTTGATGTGCATTTTATAAGAGATGCGACACGTGGCGGAGTTGCTGCAGTGTTAAATGAAATTGCCGACAAGACTGGGCTTGGCTTTGTCATAGATGAAAAGACTATCCCGCTTGACGACGGTGTAGAGGGGCTATGTGAAGCATTGGGCTTTGACCCCCTTGATGTGGCTAATGAAGGGGTCGCACTCGTAGTGGTAGGGGCAGACGATGTAGCTAGCGTGCTTGATATGTTGCACAGCTTTGATGTGGGCACGCGTGCAACACTTTGCGGAGAAGTTGTAACGAATAGCAATGTGGTTATGACTACTAGGGTTGGTGGCAGAAGATATATAGATATGCCACTTGGCGAGATATTGCCACGTATATGCTGATTAGGATGTCAGATAAGATAAGGTAAATATGAGTAAACATGTAGGTTTGAATTTTGGGGCGCGTTTTTTTAAGGTTGTTGAACTTGGAGGAAAGGGTGGCACAGCGGAGATTGTGTCAGCGCAGTTTATACCGGTACAAAATGGGGCATTTGCTGATGGGCAGATAATGGACTTTGCTGCTACTTCAGAGCTAGTGGCAAAGGCATATAGCACAGGCTCATTTTCTAGCAAGCCGAGTGCACTTGCTCTACGTAGCGGAATTGTTGTTGCAGGTGTTAAAGTGCCGTTTATAAATGAAACTCAACTTAGGAATAATCTGCTGTTTATCGCAGACCAATACCTAAATATCAATCTAGGCGAATATTCAGTTGATTATAATATTGTCCGTATAGACAAAACTGCGCTTACTGCAAATGTTGTATTTGTAGCTAACAGAAAAGACACTATATCAGACTATGTCTCTATCTTTAACTCTGCAAACGTAAATCTTGGAATAATAAGTGATGAAAGCATTGCTTTGTGTAATCTATACGTTCGTATGCAACTGCCTATGAAAGAGCCAACTATCATATTACAGACAGGAGCATCGGAAACTTGTGTAATATTTTTAGAGAACGGAACGTTTGCTCGTAGAGACCGGTGCAATATAGGTGGCGATTTTTGCAACAGCTTGCTTGCAAATGATGCTAGTATCCCTAAAGATGAAATAGAGCTTGCTAAGACTAACTTAGGTAATCATAAAAGTGCAGAATCTGTAAAGAAAATTATTGAAACGGAATATCTGCCTAAACTGCTTGATGAGGTGGATAAGTCTATGCAGACGTATGTAGCACTAGGAGGTCGTGCCCCTAAAAGAGTATATTTAAGTGGCGGTGGTGCCACAACTCACAGGCTGTCTAATGCCATTAAAGACAGGTTTGGTTTAGTTGCTGAGGTAATGAACCCCATAAGTTCAATCAAATCCTCTGATAGCGAAACCACTAATATACTACAACAAATGCCAGCTGTTCTAAACGTTGCTATTGCTATGGCTTTACGTTAGTAGCCTTAATATCAACCACAACTATTTCAGACCGACTGCCAATCCGCATAGGCGGTCCCCACGTTCCGTAGCCACAAGAGGTGATAAGGTTAAACTGCTCCTTGTTTAACAACCCATACGCTTTTTCGTATATAAACTTTACAACAATATTAGCGGGTATGAGCTGTCCATTGTGAGTATGTCCCGATAGTTGCAAAGCAACGCCAGCATTCATAGCTTCATCAGCCCTTTGTGGTTGGTGGTCAGCCACAAGCACTAGACTATTTTTTGTCAACTTAGACACTAACTCGTTAGCTGTTTTGCGCGACTTGCGTCTAAAGCCTGTAGAACGTAAGTCGTCTCGTCCGATAATAGACAGGTTTAGTTCTGGTATATAAACACTCTCATCTACTAGTAGGACTATCCCCGATGAGCGTAGCAGTTTTTCAGCGGTATTTATTCCCTCTCCATAGTACTCGTGATTGCCAAGCACCCCATAAACGCCGTAGGTGCTCTCTATCCCCCTAAATATTTCTGCAACGTTCTTATCATTGAATGGCTTTTGCGCTCCGTCTATGGTATCTCCCGCAAATATTACTACATCAGGTTTCTGCTCATTTATAAGCCTAACTAGTTTTTGCAAACGAGCAGGGCGGGTAAAGTTAGTAACATGAACATCGGTAATCTCCACTATGCGAAAATCTTTGCCAGCCTGTGCGTACGTGAGAGTATAATTTGTAGGGTGTGTGTTTAGCGTGTTATATAACCCCAGCAGATAAAACAAACCAACAACCACAAGATAAACTTTATCAAGTGGATAAGCGACAACTATTTGGTGAAAGTGAAACAAGCGCGACAAAAGCAAGATAGTGTCTAGCATAAACATCACAGAAAAACCTATAAGGTATAGCCCTGTGAATGTATACGTAATGTATGAGAGCCACGCAGGCACCTGTAGTGGCAGAAACCTAATAACTATAAGCGCACATTGGGTAAACAGAAACACGAATAGCGCAAACACAAACTTATTGTGTAGAATTTGTGGCAATGCCGCACCAAACAACACATACACACGAACACCAAGGTATGTAGCAGCTGCAAGATTGGCAGCGAGTATCAGGGCAAAAGAGATGTTCATTATTTGTTCCTTTATGTTAATATATGAATAATATACACTAAATCAAGGGTAAATATAAAGTTGTATTTCTATGCACACCGCTTATGCGTTTGTGGTATAATACCACCCACTTTGTTTTATAAGGAGCGCACATAATGACTGAAAGCATAATAACGATAAGCATATTCACCCCCCCCCCCCCCCCCCGCATAATCAATATTTAAGGGGTTCTTGGACAGTTCACTCTACGGAGGTGGCTGTCAATGCATAGTTTTAACGTCAACACTTTCTTTAATCGGTTTAGACATCTATTCTTCGTTCTCATATCACTAGCAGCCATTGTTTGTATCTATGCGCTGCTGTCGTTCGTCTTTGTAGGCAGAACAGATGCAGTGCCTCTGAAATGGCAAAAACACCTAGAAATATCACAACAAGAACTATATAAGAACCTAGATAACTTCAGCATAGTTGGTGTTGACAAGAATGTTCTACGTAGCGATGTATCTGATAACTCTAGCATAATCGTTGATTTAGGTAATAGGGCGACAAAAGATTACAAGCGGGTATCATTGCTTATCTCTAGGCTTAATACGACTAATAGCAGATTTAGGGCGGCATGGCTATCATTTGTTGACAAATCGGGCAGGCAGACTAATAGAACCTTTGATATGCTAAGAGATGGCTTTAACTCGTCAAAGGCTGTAAAAGGGAATATTCCCGAGCAGTTCACAATAACCTTATCAAGTGAAAAGAGCGGATTTTCTATGGAGCTTGAACGAGCATATTTAAGCAAATATCCTGTGTTGCCTAATAGCTTCATTGTTCCGTTTGCGCTAGTATCTCTTTTTGTATCGCTTATAGTTTGGTGTTGTGTCTATAAGGGATTGCATAGCTGGATATTAGCTAGGAACTGGGCGTTATTTGCTATTATAGTCGCCATTCAACTGATGTTTGTAGCCTACTATAGAGACCAAGCTAAGGGTAATATCGGCGAAGAGATATTGTCGTATATAAAGGCTAATCGTGCCGAGACCGAGTCTGCCCTCACCGCTACAACTGATTTAGGTGTCTATAAGAATTGGGGAAGTGGCAGTATCTGGCATTCATCACAAGAGTTGTTCAATTCTGTAACTGCACAGCCGAATGAAAGGCTATCTCATTTGAACGAGCTACGTGCTAGATTGACTGCACACTCTCCGACACACCGCATTCAGTTGCATCTGGTTTCAATGCTATTTCCCAATACTTTTAGCTATTGGCTAGGAGTGTTGTTGAATATCCCCTACTATTTGGGAACGTGCATTCTTTTATACGTCATATCAAGACGTTTCCTATCGGGCAGGCTTGCTCTACTACCCCTTGTTTTTTATGGATTCAGTGCTGCTGGTATCTACATTCCTATATTTGCCCGTTCATACACGTTGGCAACGTTCTTTTGTGTCCTCTTGGTCTATTTGTTATTGGATATATTGGATGGCTCTAGGTTAACAAAAAGATTTTATGTGCTACTCGCACTCACATTCTTTTTAGGTTTTGATGCACATAATTACTTTTTGTTATGGTTAGCGGGCATGTCTGTTGTGCCTGTTGTGATACTATTCCGCCAGAAACGTTTCTTGAATATTGCTAGATGTGCAGTGGCTCTTACAATTGGTTTTGTGATGTATATGCTGTTTGTAGCATATCCGTTTGAAGATGCACATACTGTTCTGTATGGATATGGGGTAAGCACGCACATAAAGATATTTTCTCAGGCTTTTATGATGGTTATGAGCGAATTCGGCGGTGCAGTGTTCTGGTTTCTGCTGGTAGTAGCCGTCAGTAGTTTTCTATGCATCAAAAATGCTAGATTATACGTATGTTCTAGTAGCAGCGAATTTGATAATCATAGCACCTTGACGCATAAGACTGCCTTGCCACTGTGTGTCTCTATAGCAATAGCATTATTTGCCTATTTGCTGGGTAGTTCTATACTTGCCTCATACCCCTTTGCTTTTGCTTGGTATTATTTGCCTATAGCCCCAGCTGTGGCTCTGCTACTTGTGATACTCACAAATGAGCTTATTTGCAGGGTAGTGTGCGATATTCCCCTATATCGCCAGCTATTTGCGGGCATGGTGCTGATAATTTCATTTATAGGTTTTTATAACAGAGTAGAACCTATTAAAATAACTGGATACTATGAGCGTGCCAACTATGCAAAAATTGCTGAACCATACAGGGATATAGCAGCTATCTGCATATCACATACAGACAATAGAATACTTGCTATAATGAATCTTCGTGAGGCTATAAGTATAAAGCCTGATAGCATTGCAGAGCTTGACAAAGCCCTAGAACACGTGAGAGACGATAAAAGCGTGGTTGTATATTTTGGAGCAGATACAGGCTGGCAGCCTGAGTGGGCTGATTATAAACAGTCTGTCATAGAGGCTATGCACCAACGTGGCTACAAAAAACGTGTGCCGTTCATAGACGGTGTCAGCTGGATATTTTATAAGTAATAGATAGTGCGATATTTGTTTTAGCAATTGACAAGCTTCGCCCATGCCTATATAGTTTAACTATGAATTTTGACCTTAACTCTATAGTTAGAGACATAAGCATTGTGGCATTGCCGTTTTTATTTGCCATAACCATACACGAGGCTAGCCATGCTTATGCGGCTAATGCACTCGGCGACAACACTGCTAAGAATGAGGGGCGGCTCACCTTGAACCCACTTGTTCATATAGATATTATCGGCTTACTTGTGCTATTTCTTACCAGAATGATAGGCTGGGCAAAGCCCGTGCCAGTAGATATGAATGTAGTTGGACGCAGGAGATATGGTAGACTTATTGTTGCAGCGGCGGGACCGCTCTCTAATCTAGCGGTTGCCATAGTTTCCACGTTGCTTATCCCGCTACTGTTTTATTTTTTGGATGATGTCAAGTTCAGCTCCGTTATGGGCTGGCTATACTTAACGCTGGTTGCTTCGGTGAATATAAATATCACCCTTGCCGTTCTGAACTTAATGCCACTCCTGCCACTTGATGGCGGGCGCATATTGTGTGATTTACTTCCGCTAAAATATGCCACAGAGTATGCTAAAATGGAGCGCATAGGAATGGTTGTGGTGCTGGCACTATTTATGACAGGTATTATATCTTATATAATAAGCCCGCCGATACATTTTTTGCAGTCTGTTTTACAATATATAGTGTCTTCGCTTATGAGGCTATTATCATGACTAATCGCAAAAAGGTATTTAGTGCAATGCGTCCTACGGGAGCGTTGCATTTAGGGCATTATTTTGGGGCATTGCAAAATTGGGTCAAGATGCAGGACGATATGGACTGTGTTTTTGGTGTTGCCGACTGGCATGCGCTTACCACAAACTATGCAGACCCTGAGGACATAAAAGAAAATACTCGCCAGCTTATCATAGACTGGCTCAGTATAGGGCTTGACTCCAACAAAGCTGTCTTTATGATACAATCGCAGAACCTTGCTCATGCGGAGCTATACTTGCTACTGGGTATGGTTACCCCGATTGCGTGGCTAGAGCGAACGCCGTCTTATAAGGAAATGCGCGCACAGCTAACGGATAAGAACCTTGATAATTATGGTTTTTTAGGTTATCCAGTGCTTATGACCGCTGATATAATTATATATGATAGCGATTATGTTCCAGTAGGGATAGACCAAGTGCCTCACGTAGAGTTGAGTAGAGAAATAGTGCGGCATTTTCATGCTTTGTATAAGACAGAGGTTTTTGTTGAGCCGCAGCCGATACTTACCGATGTGCCAAAACTGCCCGGTTTGGATGGGCGTAAGATGAGTAAAAGTTATGGCAACTCTATCGCACTGGGGGAATCAGCAGACAGTATAGAGCAGAAACTAAAGAGAATGGTAACTGATACCAACCGCATTCGCAAAACTGATACGGGCAACCCCGATGTATGTCCCGTCTTTGATTGGCATAAGGTCTTTTCCACACAAGATGAGCGGGCGGAAGTTTGTGCGGGGTGCAGGGGTGCACAAATAGGCTGTATTGATTGTAAAAAGATACTCATAAAACACGTAGAAAGCCTTGTAGCACCTATCAGGGAACGGCGCAAACGCTTTGAAGTAGAGGTAAAAGACGCTCGTGAATATATAAAAACCTCTCAACTGCGTGCCAATGAGATGGCTGAGCAGGTTGTTGAGCGGGTGCGTCAAGCCATAAAGATATAAGGCTATATAACCTGATGAGTGCATTAGACACTATAAGCATAGACAAGTATGAGGGTCCATTAGACCTGCTGATACATCTTGTTCATAAAAATGAGATGAACATCTTTGACGTTCCAATATCAGAGATAACGGCTAGTTTTATAGAGGAAATCAAGTGCTTGAAAATGCTGGATGTGGAGGTTGCGGCGGAATTTATACAGATGGCAAGCTATCTCTTATATCTAAAATCGCGTTCAATGCTACCGAAAGAGGGTTTGCCGTCAGATGAACTTAACCCTGAAGACGAGGCAGCCTCATTTGCTAGGGCATTAGCTGATTTAGCATTTTGTAAAGAACTTGCGCTATTTTTAAGAGTCTGTGAGGAAACATCTGCAAATTATTTATATCGGCGCGAAAGCGTGCTGTTGCCAAAAGATGAGATACATCAAGGAGCTTATGCTCTAACGGATGCATTTTTTAATATAACGGCGGAGCGCAAAGACGAACCATTACTGATAAATAGCTATCAGGAGCAGGCGGACAGGACGGCGATGCTTGTACAGAGAGATATATTATCACGGGAAGATAGCCTATGGAGTGGTATAATAGCACTAATGAATAGTCCGTTTGAGTGCACCGCCGCTTTTTCTACTATTCTTGTTATGGCAAAAAATCGTTTGATAAACGTTATTCAAAAAACTAATTTTTCTGATATACTTATAAAACGATTACAATGAGGTTTGCTTTATGTACACTATACTAATTTCTGTCACAGTATCTGCACTGGTAGGTGCAATAACCTTTGCTCTATCGGGCAGTGTGCTCCTTGCCACTGTTCTTGCTATAGTGGTGTTGCTCCTTATAACTGTGCTGATTGGCAGGTATTTTTATAAACGTATGCAGTCTCTTATGGAGCAGGTAGAGAAAGATATAAAGGCTGACAAGATAGAGCGCGCTGTTGAGCGAATGAAAGGTGCTTATGCCTACTCTAACTGGCAGTTTATGGTGAAAAAGCAGATAGATTCGCAGATAGGGACGATATACTATGCGAGAAAACGCTTTGATGAGGCTTTTCCGCTATTAAAGAGTGCGGTGGTGAAGAACTGGCCATCAATGTGTATGCTCGCCTCACAATATTTTAGAATAAAGGACTATGACAAAGCATTGAGCACTATGGATAAGACTATGAAGGGCAATAAGAAGGAGGCTTTTGTTTATAGTTTATACGCTTATATGCTAATGGAGCGTGGCAAAACTGACAAAGCTATTGAAGTTTTGCATAAGGGGATAGAGAAACTGCCTACTGATGAACGGCTAGTAGGCGAGCTTGAAGCGGTGCGCAATAATAAGAAAATAAAGATACAAAATTATGGTGCTATGTGGATGCAGATGCACATTGGGGCGAAGATGCCAGATGGTGCTAGGCAGTATCAAGCGTTCTTATCTAATCAGAAGATAAAACGCCGCTAATTTATTATGTCACAGCTAGGCAATTTTCCAAAAGATGCCTTAAATAACAGCAAGGCGCACATATCTGAAATAATCGCAGCTAATGAAGCGCATATCGTCCGTCTGTTGACTGAACCGCACAAGACATATCTGAATTTTGTCCGTCCGCTTGCTGATTTAGATGACAGGCTCAACTTAGCTTTTATGCCAATATCACACCTAAACAGTGTTAAGAATACAGCTGAAACGCAGAAAGTATATGCAGACTGCATTGGCGATATTACAACGTATAGCACAAAAATTTCACAACATATTGATATATATAATAGTTTTTTAAGTATTCGCAGCTGTGAGTATGACAAGCTTGATACTTCGCAGAAAAAAGTGCTGGATGATGCAATACTTGCCTTTGAGTTAGCAGGTGTTGCACTGCCAGTAGATAAAAAAGCTCGTGTAATGGAAATTAACGTGCGTATGAATGAGATTTGCAACGAATTCAGCCAAAATTTATTGAACGCTACAAATGCCTATAAACTCACTATAACAGATGAATCGTTGCTTGGAGAGATGCCAGAGAGCGATAAGATTACATATAAAACTGATACAGGCTGGGCATTTGGTTTGCAAATGCCTAGTTATATTGCTTTTATGACCTACGTTACCGATAGGGTAAAGCGAGAGGAGATGTATAGAGCTTATACCACCCGTGCACCCGAAAACGGCGCAATCATCACAGAGATATTGGCATTACGGGACGAGCTTGCACATATATTATCTTGCAAAAACTCTGCAGAAAAGCGCTTAAAAGAGATGGCTGCTCCGTCTGTGAATGCTGTATTAGAGTTTTTAAGGGAGCTTGGCAAAAAAGGGAAACCTTATGCCATAAAAGAGTTTGAAGAGATGTCTGCATTGGCGGTGCGGGATGGGCTAGACGGCTTATCAGCATACGATACAGCGTATTATTCTAATAAGCTAAAGAAAGAGATATTTTTTGATGAAGAAGAACTGCGTCCATACCTTGAATCAGACCGTGTTGTTAGCAAGCTATTTGAGTTGCTAAATAGGATGTTTGGCATAACGCTTAAATGGGTTGATACTGAACTTTGGGATAAAAAGGCTAAGTTTTATGAAGTTTATAGGGCAGACAAGCTAATTGGCGGGCTATATATAGACCTTGAAGCACGAACTGACAAGCGTGGCGGGGCATGGATGAATGATTGGCATACGCATTATATAGATTCTAAAGGTGTTCAGCACCTGCCAGATGCCTTTATAGTGGGAAATTTTCCGCCATCCACTGAAAGTATCCCCTCTTTACTGCGCCATAGTGATGTGGTGACGCTCTTTCACGAAATGGGACACGCGTTGCACCACATAATGTCAATTGTAAATGAATACAATGTGAGCGGTTCTCATGGCATAGAGTGGGATACTATAGAGTTTCCATCTCAATTTTTAGAAAACTTTGCTTATTCTAGTGACGTCTTAAATGATTTAGCCATGCATTATGAGACTGACGAACGATTGCCGAGTAATTTGTTAGATAAGGTTATAGCGGCACGCAACTTCCAAGAAGGGCTTGCACTTGTGCGCCAGTTGGAATTTGGACTATTTGACATGCTTATTCACTGCCAACTACTAGATGAGCATGGGGTGCAACAAATACTTGATAAGGTGCGGCACGAGGTTGCAGTGGTCGCATATCCTAACTACAATAAATTTCAGAACGGATTTAGCCACATATTTAGCGGTGGTTATGCGGCGGGCTACTATAGCTATAAATGGGCAGAGATGTATGCCGCAGACGCCTATCTTGCTATAGAAAGGGCAGGAGCTAAGGCTAATGAGCTGACAAAACGCTATTGCGATACTGTGCTTGCTATGGGGGCGAGCAGAAATATGGATGAAATATATGAGCTGTTTTTAGGCAGACAGCCTGAACCAGACGCTATCTTAAGGCTAGCGGGGCTGATAGAGGACTGAGGATGTCCAATTCTCTAATGATTCAGGGAACGGCATCAAATGTGGGTAAGAGCCTAGTAACCGCTGGCATCTGTCGCATACTCAAACAAGATGGCTACTCAGTAGCACCATTTAAGAGTCAAAATATGGCGTTAAATAGCTTTATTACTAATGAAGGCTTAGAGATGGGGCGAGCACAGGTAATGCAGGCAGAGGCTGCGGGCATAGAGCCACTAGTTGCAATGAATCCAATACTCTTGAAACCGGCAAGCGCAGTATCGCAATAGCGTTTTGTCAGCTCATTAGCCTTAGCTCCTGCCCTTTCTATAGCAAGATAGGCGTCTGCGGCATACATCTCTGCCCATTTATAGC
>NZ_BAAIHG010000015.1:0-23987 GCF_054655775.1 Candidatus Termitispirillum reticulitermitis
AGCTATCTATACCCAAAGAAACAGTGCCTGACGCCCACCGCCAACTACCAGCTAAAGCGCAACTCAAAGACTACTGCTATCTGGAAAGTTCGGCTAAACTGCGTAATGACTGGACTATACAAAAAAACGGACACTTCTTTCAAATACCCTCCAAGTCCGTTCACGCCCCTAGAGTCAACAAAGTCCTCGTCCGCGAATTCATTGATAAATCATTCTCTATATTCTACAACGGAAAACAGCATACCTTTAACGCCTAAATAGGGGCATTTTAACTGTGGCATTACACAGGTCTTTTGGTGTTCCATAATTAAACCTAAACTCACACTCCTTTAGAAACAAGTTAAACTTGTCTTTCTGTATCCCGTTAAACTTCCGCATCTGCCTCTTAGCCTGATTCCAAAAGTTCTCTATCCCATTTATATGGTTATGCTCTCTCGCAAACTCCTTGCTATGGTTAATCCTATAATGCTTAAACTCTGATACATCTAACGCATTATAACTGCGATAATAATCACTATAAACGATACTATCAGGTTTGACTTTACCCCGTATAATAGGCAACAAAGCTTGAGCTTAAGCAAACTTTTTATTTGGCTACTAGATAGCCTACAATGCCTTAATTTCACACTTCCAAACATAATATAATTGACTCCTTCTTGTAGCCACTTCCAGCCAAGTCCCCGTATGGGTCGCCGTCATACTTTGATATTGTTTCAATAACGTCATAGGCTATTTCTGCGACGTCCTTCCTAGAAAGCTTTACCCCACTATTTTCGTATATTTAGCAAAACGAATTTGTCCATACGGACAAATTGCAGACGGACTGAAAGTTTGCTATAAATAGCAAACTTCTAAAGGGGGTATCTATGGTGGAACAATTAGATATAGAAACTGGTCATAGACTATTGATATATATCGCTCGCATTTATGAAAAGCTTATAGATAGCAAAGCAATATATAGACATAGGATGTTGACAATTCCTCGCCCAGAGTTTATAGCGTTGTATAATTGCAATGATGATATACCCGATGAAAGCATAAAGAAACTATCTGCTCTGTTTGCCGAGGCAGGACTAGAGGATAAAGCCTTATTGGAGCTGGAAGTAAAGGTGCTGAATGTTAATAGTGGGCATAACAAAGACATATTGGGTAGTAGTAAGACACTAGGCGATTGTGCAGAGTTTATAGAGGTAGTTAAACGAGAGACAAAGGGGTTAAATAGCGAGGATAAAGTAGCTTTAGCCGTTGCAATGGAGCGGGCTATACGGATATGTATAGAGCGTGGGATATTAAAAGACTTTCTATATAGGCACTCGCGGGAGGTAATGAATATGGGAATGTTGACATCAGAGTTTGATTTGAACGTTGCTAAAAGAGTGTGGCGTGAAGAGGCGTTTGAGGAAGGCGAGTTAATAGGAAAGCAAAAGGCTTTTCAAGAAATTTTACCGCTCCTTGAAAGGGGCGACCTAGAGGCACTAAAGCACCTAGTCGGCGATGTCGTGCTAAGAAAGGACAAAGAACCAATAAGCTAATAGCTTAAAAGCTAAAAATGGTAATACAGCGAAAATTGGTATGTCATTGCATCCACATTTTGCCACACCTTTGTGCCTAGTGTAGCGTCTTTGTAGTGCGCAACGCTGGTCTCCTGTGAGCGAACGACCAGTCCCAGCCCCCACTTGCCGTCCTTTGATATAACATATTCAAGCGCACCAAACAAATAATGCCCATCCCTAGTGGAACGAAATCTTTTGGTATAGCCAGTTCCAACACCCGATAAATAAACTTCGTCCATCTTGCTTGACAGCCAGCTCTTCACATAGCCCCCGCCAAGCCACAAATTTATGCTCTTGCTACCCGTGCTATACGCAAGCCCCACGTCGGCTATATATTCATCGCCTATCATTCTGAATTTATAGTTGCCTTGTTCATACTCACGCGCAGGGCGGGTATATGATGCACCGAGAGTAAGCCCTAAATTGCCATATTCCGACTGGATAATATTAATATTGCCCATTGCACTAGGCAGAAAGCGACTGTCCGCGTAAGAACCACTTTTAGGATGAACGCCCGATATGCCAAACGACACAAAGCCACGCGATACAAAGTAGCCAGGATTATATGCCTTCTCCTCAGCATTAGCCTCAACACCGACAAACGCACAAAATAACACCAATACAACTAAAAACCTTTTCATAAATTAACACCACTTTTACCGCTGAAATCATAGCCGATTTCGCCTTCACCGATTATTCGCTCTACCCCTGAAGAATCGCGCATTATAAGCTGTCCATTATCATCAACACCAAGCTCGGTAACCTCACTGACTACCCCCTGCAGGTGGAACTTGACAGGTTTCATATAGTTGGCAGAATATGCCGCCCACTGCCCCACAATATCCACACCGACAGATACATACTCCTCAAACCATTCCTGCAAGACGTCGGCACACTTAGTAGCTAATTCATTCTGCTCAATCTTGCCATCATATAGTTCGCTGATTGACACCGCTCTGCCCCTAATTTCAAGCTCTTGTGGCGGGTTGATGTTCACTCCCACGCCAAAGACAGCCTTTTCTAGTGTATCGCCTGAAAATTTAGTCTCTATGATAAGCCCCCCTAGCTTTTTACCTGCATGAACAAGGTCGTTAGGCCACTTAAGCCTAGCATCGCAATAGCTACTCAACGCCTCTACCATAGCATATCCCGCTACAATTTGCGCCCCCATTAGCTTTTCACGAACAACGCCCTTTAACTGCATTGATAGTGCCATAGCTTGTCCTGCGGCACCCTGCCAAACGCGCCCGCTCCTGCCATGCCCAGCGGTCTGATTGAACGTGATAGCAATCGTGCCGTCTGGGAAACTGCCTTCAAGCAAATAGCGATTAGTGGAGTCTATCTCATCAAGAAATATATAGTCCATAGTTGACTATAGTATAGTAAATTCACGTATTATTCAACACCTCCCTTAACCCATCTGATACATAAATATCTGACAGGTCAAAGGTCTTTAGCGAAGTAGCTAACAAACTGATTTTGTAGTCATCGCTAGCTTTCTTGTCTATAATTATCTGAAAGCTCCCCTCGTGCTGGCATAGCCCGCCGCGCGCCGTGGTCTTCTCATAACGCACACGAACGTTCAGCTTATTAGCAAGCTCCTCTAACAGTGCAATAGTTTGCTTTTTGCCTGCCATTTATTGTTCTGCCACTATTTAGCTAGGGGAGACATTGCGCGCAACTTAGCCACGCCGTCTTTTAGATACTCTACAGCTCTGTTCACCTCATCGGCGGTGTTAAATTTGCCAAAACTAAACCGTATCGTGCCACGTATCTCCACTGGGTCCATGCACATAGCGGTCAAAACGTGCGATGCGGCATCTTGCCCAGCGGTGCAGGCACTGCCCAGCGAGCAACACACTTGCGGCACATAGCCGATAACAGACTCAGCTTCTATATATCTAAATGTAATATTCGCTATAGACACAACACGGTTGGCAATGTCGCCATTGACACGCGTATCGGGTATCTCAGCTAAAATACGTTTCTCAAAACCATCGCGCAACCCGCGTATATATTCCGCCTGTCTATAGTTGTCCTCAACGATTAGTTCAGCGGCTTTAGCCAGCCCCATTATATATGGGATATTTTCCGTGCCCGCTCTCAGCCCGTTTTCCTGCGAACCGCCATGTATCAGCGGAGTCAGCTCCTTTCGCAAGTTTTCTCTAACGAACAACACGCCTATCCCCTTAGGAGCATAGATTTTATGCCCTGAAAAGGTCAACAAATCAACGCCAAGTTCGTTCACATCTACTTTTAGTTTGCCGATAGCTTGCACGGCATCTGTGTGAACGAGTATATCAGAGGAGTGTTTTTTCGCTATCCGGACAATATCTTTAACAGGTTCTATCGTGCCAACCTCGTTATTGGCAAGCATCACGCTGATAAGTATTGTATCAGGGCGGACAGCACGCTCCAATTCGTCTAGGCTAACTCTCCCCTGTTTATCAACACCTAGATAGGTTACATCAGTGCCATTCTCCTGTAAATAAATGCCAGTATTGAGTATTGCCTTATGCTCTATGGCGGTGGTTATGATATGCCCGCCCTTGCCGTTGTTCTTACTCTTATACAGACGGACGATTTGCCGCAGAGCGAAGTTGTCCGCCTCAGAGCCACTAGCCATATATATTATCTCGTTAGGCTTGCACGACAGCAGCTTGGCGATAGCAAGCCTAGCTTTATCTAAATCAGCATGGACGGTCAGCCCCGCCCTGTGTGAGCTAGATGCATTGCCGTATTTATCGGTCATATACTCCAGCATTGACTGCACCACGCCACCATCTACACGCGTAGTTGCACTGTTGTCAAAGTAAATCAAATCATTGTTAGTAGCAACACCCATTAAATAACCCTCCACAAAAGTCTAGCATATACATAGACAAACTATTGTATAGACAAGTTATTTTAATACTATTTAAGTCTTATTTCAAGTAATAAGTTTATCAAATTTTATTTACAAGGCAACTTTATCGTCTAACCTTGCAAGTCCCAGTAAGCAAGCGGGATAAATTCCCTGCAGTATTCTATTAGTGCCTTGCCATCAGCTAGCTTTCCGTGCGTTTCACCAAGTATGCAGGCACATTTGCGCAGGTGCTCTCCCTTTGTGTTATATATTATCTCGTATTCTGCACCCTCGCAATCTATCTTTAGCAGGGCGCATTTGCTGATATTGTTTTCCTCAAAGATTTTATCAAGCGTTATGGACGGCACATCGCCGCCGCCTGTAGCCCCCATAGTGTAGTAGATACTAGAAGCTCCAGTGTTACGGATAGATATTGCCGCATGCACATCCCTGCCATCTTGCGTGACAGCCTTGTTGAATACCTCAATAACACCGTCAGGTATATTATTAACCTTGATATTTTTCAAGAAGTTTTCATAGTTGCGCTTCACAGGCTCATAAGCGTAGATTTTAATATTTGGGTGTTTTTTAGCTAAATATATTGACACTATGCCAACATTGCCACCAATGTCTATAATGCAGTCGCCGTCTTTGAAGTTCATATTTAGTAATTCAGCATTCGCTTTGCCAGAATTCATATCATCAGTCACAAAATCAACCGAGCTAGATGAGAGCAGGTCATAGAACTGAAAACTCATTCCGTCTATTGAAACGTCATAGAGGAAGTCTTGCCCTGCACTCATTTTAAGCAATAAGTTTTCTATCTTAACAAGGCGTTTTTCTAGCGGCAACACCTTGCGCTCAACCAATCTATATGTTGGGAATAGCCTGTAAATCTTGCGACGAATGTTTTGCGCTATACCCATGCTAATATCCCCGCAAAACCGGACAGCTTTTTAGAACTTTGGCATAACTCTTGCTGTGTGTGTGTGTGTGTGTGTTACTGATACGTTTGTCTGACATTCATAATCCCCTATAAATACTATAACTCACAGGAGCAAGTAATACACATTATCTGTAAAATGTCAAATACTTTTTGGAGACACCATGTATCAGTGTTACTCTAAAATATATTCAAAACCCGCATTTTTAATAGAGCTTATGGTGTCGTCTATCCCCTGCCCACCTTCTGTAAGATAGCCAGATGCAAATATTGAATCAACTATGGAGAACAATTCTTTATCGCGTCCTTTCAGATAGACTTCTCTGCCTGCAGTGCAGCGGATATCGGATTTCGGCATCAACAGCCTTGCGAGGCATAGTATCTTTAAGCAATATTCAGGGGTAAGGTGTTCAGTGCTGGCATTTTCGAGCGGCGTTCCTTTAACAGGTAATAAAAAGTTGATAGGGACAGCCTGCGGGTTGATTGTGCGGATGTCAAACAGCATATCAACTATATCGTCTGCACTCTCTCCAAGCCCGATTATCCCGCCGCAACAGATTTCAAAGCCGATAGATTGCAACATCTTGATATTGTTCAAGCGCTCATCATATTTGTGCGTTGTGCATATATTAGGATAATTGTTCCTGCCAGTGTTTAGATTGTGGTTGATTCTATCAACACCAGCAGCTTTTAGTTTCCTTGCTTGCGCTTCTGTTAGAAAGCCGATAGAGCAACATATTGGCAACCCAACGTCTGACTTCAACTCTGTAACCATGTCGGCAAACTCGTTCACTTCCTCATCGGTAAAGCGGATTCCGCTCAAACCTATGCAGTGGCGGGCTAGCCCATTCTCTTTAGCAATTTGTCCTGTTTTTAGGAGAGGTTCATAGTCTGTGATACGGTATTTGCTTATATTTGCCTCTGAAACGTGCGATTGTGCACAATATGCACAATTTTGGGTGCAATCGCCACTCCTAGCATTTGACAGTATCTGAACGCTGACCACATCCCCCTTGTGTAGTCGCCGTATCTTATAAACACCCGCTACTAGCTCCTGCAGGTTACTATCAGGCAGATTAAGCACACCAATAGCCTCGCCACGACTCAAACCCTCACCGCCAAACGACTTGTCAACTGCTAAAGAAATATTCATCGCACACCCCCAAAAAACCAACAATAAACGATGAATAGACACTTGTCAACCTAAAATATTAAAATACAGGTTGACAGAGCAAGAAAGGGGAGAGCTAATGATTAACAGGTATTGCTTTCCCTGCCTTATATAATGTTTGCATGTCTGTGCCGTCAGGCATAAACAGCCTTTCTACGCCATCTTTTAACCCATTCTTATATGATGTTTCAAACATGAGTTTGCCGTTTTCGTAGTATTCGCGACCGATGCCCTCTTGTTTATCATCTTTGTATGTTATTTCACTCTTTAACTTCCCGCTCTCGTAGTATTCTTTCACTAAACCAAAACGCTTGCCTTGCGTATATGGTGCCTCACAGTCTAAAATACCTATTGTCGCATAATAATATTTGGCAAGACCAGAGATTCTGCCATTCTCGTAAGGCTCCTCCCCTTTCAAGCTACCATCGTCATAATAAGTTCTGAGCAACCCATCTATAATGCCCGCCTTATATGGAGCTTCTTTCACCAGTTTGCCAGTATAAATATCATACTGTTTGTTGTACCCATCCATAAATCCATTCTTATATGATATTTCAGACTCTAAAACGCCCGTAACACTGTAGTTTTTCCGCACACCCTCAATGGCACCTCCCTTGCTATAAGCCTCTAAACGAAGTATCCCATCACTATATGCCCTGATTGCACCTGTCACAAACTTCATATCATTGTCAACGCAGAGCAGTCTGCCATTCGGCTCCTCATAGAAAGATGCATCCATCCCTATGATAAATTCAATAGACGTCTCGTTAACCATTATATTCTTTACCTAAATAGACTCAATGCCCGCATCACTCAACAAGGCAATTTCACTTATAGTCGCCGCTGCAAGCCGCACTATCGGAATGGCACACACAGCACCCGTCCCCTCGCCTAGTCGCATATTAAGCCTTAATATAGGTATTAACCCTAAGTGTTTTAATAGATACTTATGCCCGCGCTCCTCCCCCTCGTGTCCTGCAAGCATATACCCCTTTGATGCAGGAGCGATTATAGCTGCTGCCACCGCTGCCGCACTGCATATATAACCATCTAACACCACAGGCACACTATGGGCTACAGCAGCGAGTATTACCCCCGCCATACCAGCCAGCTCATAGCCACCTACCTTTGCCAATACGTCCACCGCATCGCTCTTATCAGGTTTATTCACATATATAGCACGTTCTATAGTTGCAATCTTACGCCGCCGTCCCGCCTCATCCAGCCCAGAACCAGCACCCGTCACATCCTCAACCTTTTCACCTAAAAATACTGAGCACATAGCAGCAGTCGGCGTAGTGTTAGCCACCCCCATCTCGCCTGTGGTCACAATATTCAACTTGTTCTTTTCTATATGCTCCGAAGCGATGTTAAACGCCGTTATTATAGCCCGCTCCGCCTGCTCACGCGTCATAGCAGGTCCTTTTGATATATTATTTGCACCGCGTGCAATATTGCAATCGTAATAAGTAGTAGGAGATGACGCTGGTGCTTTTACGGGAATTTTAGCCCCCAAATCAATCAACGTAACCTTCAGATTAGCATGTTTGGCATATACACAAACAGATGAATGCCCTGCAACCATCATATCCATAATCTGCTTGGTCACCTCTTGCGGATATGGAGCAACCCCTTCTTCATATACTCCGTGGTCGCCAGCTACTATAAATAGCTCGCCGCGAGATACATCGGGCTTTAGTGTCTTTTGGATAGTTGCCAGCCGCTCTGAAATATTGTTGAGTTCACCCATAGCGCGGACAGGCATAGCCAGCCTTAACGTATGCTCCTGTGCTTTCTTGTAGAATGCGTCATCCACAGGTTTGATTGCAGACTTGATTTCACTCAAATTATTTAATTTCACAAAAGCCCCCTTATTTCTTTATCCACATCGGCACTCCGCTAACCATCATACACACCTCGCCCACACGTTCAGCAACGCCTTTATTCAGTCCAGCAAGCAGCCTCATATATTCACGGCTCAACCTGTCGGCGGGCACCAACGTGAGCGAAGATTCGTTCGTTATAAATATAACATTCACCGTTGCTCGCTCAATCGCTCCATATAGTTGTTGCACATATTTCAATACATCTTTGCCATAGTGAAATAGGTTGTTCAGCCACACGGTAAGGCAGTCAACTACAACCACATCAGTATCTGACACACCGTCTAAAGCTCTGACAAGCTCAAGCGGCTCTTCAATCGTCTTACACGTTTCATCTCGCTCCGCTCTATGCCGTTCAATCTTCAAGCGCATTTCATCGTCAATAGGCTCTGACGTGGCAATATACGTCTTGCGAGAATAACCACTTGCAAGTTTCAGTGCCATAGCCGTCTTACCTGCGCCGTGCCCGCCCGTTATGAGTATCTGCTCAGCCATATAGCGGAATTATAGCATAAAATCTTGATGTTGACACTCTTATTATTTTCGTGCAATCTTACATAGCCATGTAAGATTGCACTTGACCTGCGGTTAAAGTGCTTGTATTATGGAAACTATGCTTAAAAGAACTATTTTTGACACGATTAAAAGTTTGTCAGCAGCGTGGGCTGTGCTACTGATTACTGGACCTAGACAGGTTGGAAAATCAAGCACATTAAAAATGTTGCAAGAAGAGGGGCGCAAACACGTTTCGCTGGACGATATGAACATCCGCAACTTGGCAATAAACGACCCGCAGGCGTTTTTGCAGAAATACGCCCCACCTGTTATTATTGATGAAGTGCAATACGCCCCGAACTTGTTCCCTTATATCAAAATATGGGTAGATGAACACCGCTTTATGTATAAATCGGGCAAAGACAAATCGGCAAACCCAGCAGGGGCATTCTGGCTGACTGGCTCGCAAAAATTCAAGTTAATGCGTGGCGTGCAGGAAACTTTGGCGGGGCGCGTAGCGATTATTGATTTGCTAGGGTTATCCTATAAAGAAGAAGTAGGAAAGCCAAGGCAATCAAAGCCGTTCTGGGCAGATAGCGTCCCACTTGATAAAAAAGTTGAATCTCGCACCGTTATGGATGTTTATAGGAATATTTGGAACGGAAGTTTTCCAGAGCTTATAACAAATCCTGCCATTGGGCGCGACAAGTTCTTTAGCTCATATATGCAGACATACATAGAACGTGATGTGAAAGATTATCAAGGCACAACTGACGAGTTAAAGTTCTACAAATTCGTCCGTGCAGTAGCGGTTCGCACGGGCAACCTGCTAAACTATGAAGATTTAGCGCGTGATTGCGACATTGACCGTCGCACTGCACAGAAATGGCTAGGCACTTTACAGGCTTCAGGGCTACTATATCTGTTGCCGCCGTATTCTAACAACCTAACAAAGCGACTAATAAAAACGCCAAAAGTCTATTTTCTTGATACGGGGCTGGCAAGTTATCTGGCAAATATAGACTCCCCTGAGGCACTGGAAGCTAGCTATATGAGTGGCGCAATGCTAGAAACTTATGCGCTATGTGAACTACTGAAAGGGTTTTGGCATAATGGAGAATCTCAGCAGCTCTATTTTTACCGCGATATTGACAAAAAAGAAATTGACTTTATCTTGGAAAAGAATATGACTCTATATCCTATAGAGGTAAAGAAAACCGCATCGCCTGATAGCGGTGATTATGCGAATTTTGGAATCATTGAAACATTAAAAAAGCAAGTTGGTAAAGGTGCAGTCCTTTGCTTGTCCCCCAACATAATGCCTATACCTAAAAAGAATGCCATTATAGTTCCTATATGGGAAATATGATATTGACACTCATAATGCAACCTAGCAGTGATGAGGTGTTTATAACGGCACTTACACGTCAAATAACGCGGAGACCGTGCTATACTGCACGTGATATTTGCTATTTCTTTGCCCAAACGTGGGTAATATCCCCGAATACTATTTTGCGATAAGCTTTTTCCTCTCTATATGCTTCGTTTATATAGTTTTTCGTCTCTTGCTTGCAAAAATAATCTGGAAGACCGGGGATAAGTGCCGTTAGACTGCATTCAATAACTAGTTTAGCCTCTCTGAAAGACATATCGCTAGAGGGAGTTTGAATACTCGTCAACTCAACCTCTCTCATCTTGTCGCTGTCTCTACCAGTTTTGCTCCCCAAAAAGAGCATTTTTTCTTTATATTTTTGTGGGAAGTAAGACAACGTATATGTTTGCTCCTTTTGAATGAGTTCAAGCGTGTAGCGGTCTTCTCTAATAAAACACCAAGTGGCAGGTTTCCTAAAAATAAGCCCAAAGCCACCCCCGCTACCCACCATAGAATTATAATGTTCTTGCTTGCCCGCAGTGATAGCGTATAAATCTTTCCCCGTCAGTGTAAATACGTTATCAGATATTGCCTCTGGAGAAATTTCCTTAAATAACTGCTCAAAACTCATCTCTCTTGCCTCCCATAATGAAATATAGAGGATATTACTATATTTTATGGAAATAAGAAAGTGGCAATTTAATTGCACCCTCAAATTTGACAGACAACGCCAATTCATATAACCTTACATTATGAATAAAGCAGTTATGAAAGAAAGCTACGGGAACACCTTTCTCTCACATATACCACTAACTTACAAGGATAGTGATACGGTGAGTGGACTATCTGCATACGCCTTACTAAAAGAATTGTTACAGTGTATGCCACCTGATGAAATATTGAATAGACTTTTCATACATAAAGGCACATTTCTTCGCTGGCTGAAACTAGAAAATGTGCCCGATAACTACTACAACGACATAAACCACTTACTCGGTAGCAAATATTCAGTAAAAGATTCATATAGAGCGCGCGACCAGTTCTTTACAACTCCTGTAGCGGCTCAATATTGTTATGATAAGACCATTGAGGTGTTGAATACACTTGAAATAAACTCGTCTGAATACACTTTTATAGAACCATCTGCTGGATGCTGTAATTTTTATAGAATTTTACCAAAATCAAGAAGGATTGGTATTGATATAGAACCTGAGGGTGAACTGGCGCCTGAACTAACTAAGATAAATTATCTTGACTATAACCCAAAGACGGCGGGGAAATACATAGTCATAGGCAACCCACCTTTTGGCTTGCGCGGAAATCTAGCGTTGCGTTTTGTCAACCATTCTTATGGCTTTGCCGACATGGTGGCTTTCATACTGCCACCACTCTTTGATAGCACAGGTAAAGGCGTTCCTATGACACGCGTTCGTGGCTATAAGCTTGCACATACTGAAAAGTTGCCTTTGGATTCGTTTTGCTATCCCAACGGAGAGCCTGTAGAAGTAGCCACTATATTTCAAGTATGGACTAAAGTCAATATAGAGAAAGTAGCGATAACGCCTAAAAAGCAATGCAAAAGTTTTATGCGGGTCTATTCCCTGTCAGACGGAGGCACACCCTCGTCAACTAGAAATAAGAATATGCTTGATAAATGTGATGTTTATCTGCCGTCAACCTGTTTTTCAGGTATGCGGGCGTATATTAGCTTTGAAGAACTGCCAAACAGACGTGGCTATGGCGTAGTGTTTCTTAAAAATAAAAAGGAGCTAAAAGAGCTGTTTTTCACGCTTAATTGGCAAGAGGTAGCCTTTTTGTCCACAAACAGTGCTGTGAATCTCAGAACTGACCTTATAGAAAATGAGTTAATAAAGCGAGGATTTTATAGCTAACCAAAGCCAAATACCCCGTAAATTCTGGCTAAAGTTTATAGCCTGATTTGCCGATTAGACGAGACAAGTTTGAGATAAACGAGGTCATAGGTATGAATACAAGAAAGGAATTTAGAGAACACAGCCAACTGAAAGTTAAGCTCTATGAGTCATACCTAAGAAGATATTTACTGATTTTAGGACAAGTGAAGCACGTAAAGAAAATCGCAATTTATGAACCTTTTGCTGGACCTGGCAAGCATGACAACGGAGAGGATGGAAGTCCATTAGTTGCGTGGAAAATAATCAACGAAACAAAATGCCACTCAAGCATACAAAAAAGCAACCCTAATATACAGCTAGAACTATGGCTAAACGATGAAAATAAAGATTATACTGATGAACTAAAGGGGTTGCTGAACCCACCAGAAAAACACAACATCCATATTCATAACTGGACAGCCAACGAATTTTGTGAGCGATTATTGCATGCTCCAACTAACGGTGATACTCACAAACTATGGTTCATAGACCCGTTTGGCTACACTCAAATCGACTATTCCGTTATAGACAATTTGCTATCGCAACCACATACTGAATGCTTTTTGTTTGTCCCTTTGTCTCATATCAATAGATTTATAAACTCCGCAACAAAACAGTCTGACCCTGCCCACAAGTTTCTTCAATGGAGAGGCATAACAAATAATATAGACAGCATAGAGTCTTTTGCTGAATGCGTAGAAAAATCTTTTAGAGGAGTCAACAGATACTGTTATAAGTTTGAATTAAAACATAATCAAAATAGATACTATCTCTATTTTATTACTTCTCATATATTTGGGGCACAGAAATTTTTAGAAGCAAGAGATGCAATTCTCGTGTACGAGATTTCGCAGGGCGTGATATCGTCAGATGAGGCAAAAAGAGTATATGACAAAGAAATGGAGCTTAGATTTGAACCGAAATTAAAAGAATTTTTGAAGACTAAGCGAGATAATTTGGACATCTATAGTTTCAGTATAGAGAGCGGTTTTTTGCCACGTATAACAAACTCAATATTGAAAAAACTGGAAAAGGTTGCTCAATTAGACATTAGAGACATTGGACCGCCGACTGGCAAAACTCGAAGAAAAGGCGCATTTTATATCTACAAGGACGTTGGACTTAAAATAGAGGTGACTTGGAATGGCAACTAAAATAGAGTGGACTGAAGAAACTTGGAATCCTATAACGGGCTGCACAAGACAGAGTGCAGGGTGCCAGCATTGTTATGCCGAGATAATGGCTCGTCGCCTACAAGCAATGAAAACTAAAGGCTATGAAAATGGCTTTAAGCTTACATTGCACCCAGAACGCCTAAAAGAACCACTTTCAAGGCGAATCCCTACATCTTATTTTGTGAATTCAATGAGCGACTTATTCCATGAGGATGTCTCGTTTGATTTTATTGATAAGATTTTTGACGTTATCTGTCAAACACCAAAACACCACTATCAAATACTCACAAAGCGTGCAGAGATAATGCACAATTATTTTAACTTACGCAAAGTGCCTGACAATGTATGGGTAGGCGTGACTGTTGAAGATAAAAAGAATGGCGTTCCCCGTATGGATTGTCTTCGTGAAATTGATGCAAACATTAGATTTATCTCAGCTGAACCCTTACTAGAGGATTTAGGAGAATTAAACCTCAACGGCATACACTGGGTTATAGTCGGTGGCGAAAGTGGCGTTAGCGCACGCCCTATGGATGCATCTTGGGCGTTAAACATTAAAGACCAATGCGAACAAAAAGGTGTAAATTTCTTCTTTAAGCAATGGGGAACTTGGGGCGCGGACAAAAAAAGAGGCTCAAAAAAAGAAAATGGACGAATACTTCAAGGTAGGGAGTGGAACGAAATGCCTTCCGCCCATACCGAACGAACATTTGTCTAACCCACTGTATTCATTTATTCCGCCAAAAGAATGGTGTCAGCAGCGCATAGAACGTGTATAGCTCCAGTCTGCCAACTATCATAGCTAGTCCGAACAGGCACTTCACATACCACGGATAAAATGAATAGTCGCAACCAGGACCGATTTCTGGACCTATGCCCATCCCCACGTTGCCTACCATAGCCAATGCGCTCACAAGAGCTGTTCGTATGCTGACCCCCGCTAGCGATGCCCCCGCCGCCACAAACAGCACGGTAAATAGGTATAATATAAAGAAGCCCGATACTGAATAGACCGCCTCTTTTGGCACAGATGCGCCGTTCAGTCGCAACGGAAAAACTCCATGCGGATGCAAAAGTCTACGGATTTCAATCATCGCCTGCTTAAATATCACTACTAGGCGCACCACCTTGACTCCGCCAGCGGTGGAGCCTGAACAGCCCCCTATAAAATACAGCATAAACAGGACAAATTGTGCTATCGGTGCCCAGACGCTATAGTCTGCTATACTAAAGCCCGTTGTGCTTAATATTGAGGATACGTGGAAGAAGCCATTACGCACAGAATCGGCAATACTATCGTAAGAGCCACTTATATAGGTAGCCGTAGCCACCACCATAGATGCCACTATTGTAATGAGTAGATACGCTTTTAATTCGGAATTCTTGAAAACTTTGTCAAGTTTGCCACTGAACAAGTTAAAGTATAGGGGGAAGCTCGCCCCAGCGCAGAGCATTGCAATAATCATTATCCAGTGAATATAGTGCGATTCATAAAAGCCCACACCTTGCGAGTGCGGTGCCAGCCCGCCGGATGCCACCACGCTGAACGAATAGAGTATAGCCTCAAACATAGGCATCCCCGTAGCGCGTAGCAACATTACGACAACTATTGTGAAAGACAGATATATAAACCATAGATATCGCGCTGTTTCGGCTATCCGCGAGGTCATTTTCAGCCCCTCTACTCCGTGCTGTTCAGCCTTCATCAGCTGTAGCCCGCCAATACCGAAAAAGGGTAGTAGCGCGACCGTCAGCATAATAATTCCCATCCCCCCAAGCCAATGGCTCAAAGCACGCCAAAGGAGCATTGACGGGTGGACAACCGCAAGATTGCTGATAATACTAGCTCCTGTGCAGGTGATACCACTGGCAGCCTCAAAGAATGCATCGCTTGCCGTCTTGATTGTGCCCGACAGGTAGTAGGGGAGTGCTGCAAATAGCGACAAGCCCAGCCATACCGAAAAGACTAACAGAAAGCTATCCCGCACAGACAGTTGCTTGAATCGCACCTTATGGGTAATTGTTAATCCCAACACTGCAACAGTAATTAGAGCGATATACGTAAGCTCAAAGCCACGAATTACGCTATCTGCGCCTGTGGAAAGAGCCATGATGAATGGCGGCAACATAAAAGCTGATAGTATGATTGCGACTAGCGCAAATACGCGGATTATGATTTTAGCGTGCATTATGTTAGACCAACATCTCCTCGAGAGCGGCGATGCTATCTCTCAGCACAAAGAATACAGCTTTATCATTACCCATTAGGATGGAGTTTCCGTCCGGGATAGTGCTCGCATTGGCACGCGTAATGGCGACTACTAGACAGCCTCTTGGGAAATGAATATCTTTTACGGCTTTGCCGACTATTGGGGCGTTTTCAGCAATCTTTACCTGTATAGCCTCTGCACGCCCCTCAAATATGGAGCGGACTGTGTTGACGCCCCCGCGTCTGATATATTTTAATATGCTATTAACGGCGCATACCTTGGGGCTGACAACTGAGTTGATGCCGATATTGCCCGCAATGGTCACATAGCTGGAGTTCTCCACTAGCGCGACCGCGCGTTTAACGCCTAGATGTTTCATGTATATGCCACTCAAAATGTTTAATTCCTCGTTAGACGTGCAGGATATAACCGCATCCGCATCAGCAATCTGTTCATCAGCTTGTATCTGTGTATCGGACACATTACCATTCAATATCAGCGCATCTGGCAAGCGTTCTGACAGAAATTTGCACCTGTCGTAGTCTTTATCTATAAATGTGACGGAGCGTCCGCGACTCATCAACATTTCCGCCAGCATTACACCTATATTTGAACCACCTACTACTAATAGCTTGCGCAGGCTATCTTGCTTTACTCCGAATATCTTAGATAGTCTACGGAATGTTTTTCTAATAGAGACAACATAGACGTGGTCGCCCGCTTCAACCTTGAAGTCGCCGTCAGGTATTATCAGCTCACCGCCACGCACAACGCCCGCTATAATAAAATTTTCTGCAATCCCCGTGCGAACCTCTTTGATAGTTTTGCTCGCCACGTAGTCTCGTTCGCCTACGTCATATTCGCGAATTTGCACATCTGTGCCATCAAATATTGTAATTGAGCGGTCCGCACCCTGTTCTACCGTGTGCAACACTTCAACTGCAGCTTCATAGTCAGGGTTCACGAAACAGTCTACTCCTGCAAACCCTGTGGCAAATGCACTGCTTTCTGAATAGTGAATATTGTGGATTCGTGCGATTTTAATGGGAACATCATAGATTGATGATACAAGGAAACAGGCGATAAGGTTGACTTCATCGTCCGAAGTAACTGCTATAAACATACTGGTTTCTTCAATGCCCGCCTTTTTCAGAAACTTTTCATCCGTAGCATCCCCTACGAGGACAGCTACGTCCAGCGAGCTTGAAATGTTTTTGACAACATCGGGGTTATTATCTATCAGGACAATATCCTTGCCCTCATCTGCCAACTGACGGGCTATCGCCAGCCCAACCTCCCCTGCACCTACAACGATTATACGCATTGCCCGTATGATATACCTCAATGCAGAATTAGTCAAATTTAGAAAAACATCAGATAACTATTTGTCATTACAGATAAAACTCCAAATCAGTAATAGCCGACTCGTGTATAATCTTACAAATGCGGAACTCGTCCCGTAAGCGGTAAATGTCTTGCAGGGTTGTTGCGTTATCTGCAAAATATCGCGCCCGCTTAGGATTCACATAGTATTCTTGCACTATCAACTTACGTATCGCTACAGGAGCGGATAGCACCCATTCGGGCAATCTCTTAAATAAACTAACCATACCGAAACCTCACATAATTTTATAGTAATATTTCACTAGTATTATATAGTGATTTATTATTATAGTCAAGTGAATATTTACTATATTGTAAAATTCAATAAAAACGGCTACTCTTATCAAAACTATCCAGTGGGAGGGCAGTATTATGAGTGTGTCATACAAAGAACTTGGTCTAGTCAACACCCGCAATATGTTCGCAAAGGCTATAAAGGGCGGCTATGCAGTGCCTGCCTACAACTTTAATAACCTAGAGCAGTTGCAGGCAATTATTCAGGCGTCTGTAGAGACTAACTCGCCTGTTATATTACAGATTTCTAAGGGTGCGCGTCAGTATGCCAACGCTACTATCTTGCGTTATATGGCGATGGGTGCTGTCGGGTATGCTAAAGAGCTTGGCAAAGCTATTCCTATTACACTGCACCTTGACCATGGCGACTCTTACGAACTATGCGTAAACTGTATAGAAAGCGGGTTTTCGTCTATTATGATAGATGGCTCACACCTGTCATTTGCTGATAATATCATCTTGACTAAAAAGGTTGTTGACTATGCACATAAGTATGACGTAAGCGTTGAGGGTGAACTTGGCGTGCTTGCTGGCATTGAAGATGAAGTATCGTCTGAACATTCACACTATACCGACCCAAGCGAAGTTCAAGAATTTGTTAAGCAGACTAGTGTTGATTCGTTGGCAATATCTATTGGCACATCTCACGGTGCATATAAGTTTAAGGTGAAACCGGGTGAATCTGTGCCACCTCTGCGCTTTGATATATTAACAGAAGTTGAAAAGTGTCTGCCCGGTTTCCCAATAGTGCTTCACGGTGCATCCAGTGTGCTGCCAGAGTATGTATCTCTGATAAATAAATATGGCGGTGCTATGGAGAACGCAGTTGGCGTGCCTGAAGAACAGTTAAGAAAAGCTGCGAAGAGTGCTGTTTGTAAGATAAATGTTGATAGCGATGGGCGGTTAGCTTTTACAGCGAAGGTGCGTGAATACTTGGCTAAAGATGCTGAAGAGTTTGACCCACGTAAATATCTGGGTTTTGCTCGCAGTGAGCTTGTGAAAATGTATAAGGCTAAAAATGAAAATGTTATGGGTAGTGCAGGACATGGCGTTTAATATGTTTGAGTGGAATTTAGTTTATCCACAAGTTGAGTTTGTCTTATAGTATTTATTAAAGAAAGAATTCCTTTATTATACATTACTATTAGAGAGGCATTAGCTTGTGGATAAATAGATAAAATTCAGTATATATAGTTATTTAAGCTATGTAAAAGTATGTTGAATGTTTATGGATACTCGTTGGAAACTTTAACGAACCATAAACATCTTTCAACATAAATTAGCTAACATTTCTATCTATACACAAACATAAAAAATATTACACAGACTATTCACAAATAAATTAACAAGTTATATAGATGAACGAACGAAATAATAAATGGCTGAAAAAGGTTGATTTTCTAGTTGGTGTTCCATTGCTAGTTATTGCATGGCTATATCGCAGACTAACTAGACCAAATAGACCTAAAACTCAACATAAAATAGCCGTTATCGTATTAGGTGCTATTGGGGATACTTTGTTGACCAGTGCACTGATAAATGCACTAAAATCAAACAATAAGAACTTCAATATAGATATTTATAACACATTGGCAAATAAAGATGCAGCAGAACTATTATCAAACGTTTCTAATCGCTATTCATATCCGCTAGCTAAATTACCTGCTATGGTTGCTAAACTACGCACTGAACGCTATAGTATTATACTTGACACTACGCAATGGGCACGAGTGGGTGCTATCATTACGGCGTTATCTAATGCGGAGCTAACAGTTGGCTTTAAGACTGCAGGGCAATACCGTTCGCTAGCCTATGACGTAGCAGTGGAGCATAGCAACCAGAAACACGAATATGAGAATTTTTTAGCACTAGGTAAGGCGATTTTTCTTGATTTGTATGGCAAACCAGTTATAAAGTTGCCTGACGCAAAACAGCCACTAGCTTTACCCGCTGACCTTACCAACCCTTATATTATCTGCCACCAATACCCAGGGGGGAGCAATCAGCCATATAAACGCTGGCGGGCTGACAAATGGCGCGAACTAATAACCACATTGACTAACACTGGCTACAATATTGCTCTCACAGGGGCAATGACAGATAGAGCGGAGTGTGAGGAGTTTGTCAGAAATCTATCTAACAATAAAGTTTTTTCGCTGGCGGGCAAGTTGAGTTTGCGGGAACTAGCACGGCTAATAAAGGATAGTTTCGCTGTCATATCTGTCAATACAGGAGTAATGCACCTTGCGGCTCTGTTAGACGTGCCGACTGTAGGTATTCACGGACCAACTAACCCGCGCCGCTGGGGTGCTGTTGGCAGACGAACGGCTACGGTGCTACCGCAGGGAGCAAAAACATTCCTAAACTTAGGCTTTGAAACCCTGTCCTCTGACGATGCCTTCGCTCGCTACGTGAGCACGCAAGACGTGCTAGACGCGTTTAATGAGCTAACTTGCGCCTAGCCATGTATTGGCTTGCTAGCACTACTACTAGTATGCCTAAACCTATCAGGTCAGAGTAGATACCACTGTCTATCAGGCATAGCGCACCGACAGCTGCGATTATTCTCACGAATATGCCTATCCGCTCTATGAAATATCCCTCTACTGCCATAGCTATCAGCAACACCCCTAGACAAGCACCAACAACAACGCGCACACCTTCAAGTAGCCCCGTATTTATTAAAAGCAGTTGAGGCGAATAGATGAACATAAATGGCACTATAAACCCTGCTATTGCTAGTTTTACTGAGGCAAAACCTGTCCTCATCGGGTCGCCACCCGATACGCCTGCAGCCGCAAACGATGCTAGCGCAACAGGCGGGGTGAGGTTAGCAAACATTGCATAGTAGAATGCAAATAGGTGCGCCGCAATCGCGGGCACGCCCAGCTCACCCAGTGCAGGGGCTGCAATAGTTGCTGTGATTATATATGCGGGGATAGAGGGCACGCCCATGCCGAGTATCATACAGGTAATCATCGTAAAAACTAACGTAAAGAGCATACTGTGGCTACCTAACATAATAATCGCATCAGCCATAGTTAGCCCAAAGCCTGTCTTAGAGACAACACCTATGATGATTCCCACACAGGCACAGGCTATAGCCACAGATACGGTTGATTTTGCGCCGTCAGCAAAGGCATCTAAAATATCCTTAAAACTCATACGAGTTGATTTCCTGAACGCCGCCACAGCTATGGTAGCAAAAATAGTAATAACCGCTGAATATACAACCGTAGTGCCTGAAAATAACAGTAAATACAGCAAGATAACGATAGGGATTAACAGATGTCCCTTATCAACCATAACTTCACGCACGCTGGGTAGCACACTGCGGTCAACACCCATCAGGTTCTCTTTGCCTGCACGGAAGTGAACCTGCAAGATAACCCCTAGATAATATAACAGTGCTGGGACTGCTGCGTATAAGATGATTACCGAATATGATATTCCCAACATCTCTGCCATTATGAACGCTGCTGCACCCATTACAGGTGGCAACAATTGCCCGCCCACTGATGCCGATGCCTCAACAGCACCTGCAAACTCTGCCTTGTAGCCGACTTTTTTCATCAGCGGGATAGTGAACGCCCCAGTTGTCACCACATTTGCCACTGCAGAACCATTTATAGAACCTAGTAGGGCAGAGGCACACACCGCCACCTTAGCGGGACCGCCCCTAGTATGCCCAGCAAGTGCCATAGCAATGTCGTTAAAGAATGCGCCCATCCCTGATTTAGCCATTACCGAACCGAATAATATGAACAGGAATATATAGCTTGCCGCCACACTGACAGATGTGCCGAATATCCCCTCAGTATTAGCAAAGAAGTGATTAGATAGCTGCTCCCACGTATAGCCGCGATGCCAAAATAGACCCGGCATTGTGCGCCCGAATAGTCCGTAAATAATAAATACTACGCTTAAAATGGGCAGTGTCCAGCCTGACATACGCCGAGACGCTTCCAAGACTAGCAACGCCAACAGGCTTGCCATTATAAAGTCTGTGTTGCTGGGTATGCCTGCGCGTTCTACTATTCCTAGATAATCATACCATACGTAGATGGGCACAGCTGCAGATAGCAGCATTAGTCCCCAGTCCAGCACGGAGACGCTACCCATCTTCTTGCCCGATGAGGGATACATAAAGAAACTAAGCACCAGCATCATCGCTACGTGCAACGAACGGTGCTTTAATACAACAGGCGTTCCCCAAAATGATGTAATAAGATGGTAGAGCGTGACGATGATGCACGTCCAATAAAATAATTTCTTAATGAACGGTTCATTAAGCGTGCGTACACGAGCCTCTTTGTCAAAACTTTCTATCAGCTTTCGCTGCTCTTCTGTTAACTCGTCACCGTGCCTTTTCTCTCCGCCCATAGTATTACTCCTTTAGTTTTATTGTCTGCCTATGACTAGCCGTAGTCTCGTATGCTCAGGCAATTGGCTACCCGTGGCAATTGTTTGTCCGTTAATTTTAAGCTCGCGTGTTGCGTAATGTGAATTGAGCCAAACGATTTCACCAAAACTCTCGTCAATCTGTTCCATGTGAATAAGCCCATCTTTTATATAGCAAATATTCCCCCTGTCCTCTGGTATCCCTGCACCGAACGCAGGGAACGTGATTGCATCAAGCACTAGGCTTAAATGCTTGTCAATGTGATAATATTCATTCCAAGGGATATGCTCTAGTGAATGCATCCAGCCGAAAAACAAGGTGTCGCCTATCTGGATAGGTTCTTTAATGTAGACCTTGTCAGTTTCCCAATTACTGATATATAGGTAACAGTCGGTCTTTTGAGCGACAGCTCCACCGCTAACGCCTGCAATAGCGAGCATTAACAGCAGAGCCAATATTGCAAGGGATTTTTGCACTATTTAATCAATCCCTTTTCTTTGTAATACTTCTCAGCACCCGGGTGCAATTTAACCTGTGTGCCGATAATTCCACGCAAAGCAGTTTCACGTGTGATTTCTTTCTTTGCCGTTGCATGTGAAGCACCGATTGCCCTTAAGCCAGCATCTGAGTAGATGTTAGTCAATATGTCGTAGACTACATCTTCAGGTAGCTTTTCAGACACGAGCATTATATTCATAACAGCGGCTGTGGTGGTGTCCTTATCGGTCTTATAGACGTCGCTAGGTATCTTGGTTTCTACATAGAACGGATATTTTGCGATAAGTTTCTTTAATGCTACACCCTCAACTGGCACAAAAACTATCTTCTTGCTAACACCGAGTTCGCGAATAGTTGCATTGCCAAGCCCAGATGTTACGAATGCTGCATCGCACTGACCGTTCTTCATTTGGTCTATAGCTTCGCCATAGCTCAAATAGTCAACCTTTACGTCTTTGTAGGTCATACCATGTGCCTCAAACATCATGCGGGCGTTCAACTCCACACCAGAGTTCGGCGCACCAACGCCAACGCGTTTGCCTTTCAGGTCTTCAAATTTCTTTATTCCAGAGTCGGCAGTTGTGACTATCTGGCATACATTGGGCCATAGTCCCATCAGAGCACGCAAATCAGTAGCAGGTTGCTTGCCTTGATATGCGCCAGTTGCCGTAACAGCCTGAATGACGGCATCAGCCATAGCAATAGAAAGCTCCCCTTGACCAGAACGCAGGGCATTGATATTTTCCGCAGTAGCACCCGTAGCAGTGGCAGAAGTCTTTGTGTAGCCGATGGATTTCAGATACGTAGCGAACGCACCACCTATCGGATAGTAAATGCCGCTGGTAGGACCTGTCAACACGGTAATTGGATATGCCTTGCGGTCAACAGCATAACACAACACCGCAGCTAAAGAAAAAATTAGCAAGGACATAATAACAAGTAGCCTTTTCATTGAAACCTCCAAAAAGTTTATTTGCAACTCCAAACCATCATATCAAATTTTACCCCGATGTCTAGCAATAATATAATATGGTTCTAAAAATTATCTGTGTGAAATGTGAAATAAATGTGATAGTCTAACCAGACTGCGGTACACTATAATAGGAGTGCGAAATGAAAATGTTTCTAATAAACTTGCTGACTGCGCTTATACCTAGTAGATACTATAGAATTTTAATCCGTAGCATTTTGAGGGATGATGTATTCCCTGCTCAATACATCAAAGTCCACGGTCCCACTGATATAGGAGGCGAATTCAAAGACTATTTTATCAATAATAATATGCCCGCTAAAATAAAGGCACTTAAAGATGTAATTGATGATAAATCTAAAGAGCTTGTAGATGTGCTTATAAAACGGCTACTTTACCGCCCTAAAGGTGGGCGGTTTGAAGATTATAAGATTCGCACTGCCTATCTAGCCACCCAAGCTACCCAGAGTGAACAGCATTTGTGGGAGACCTACAAGGAAGAACGTTGGGTTTATCCTAAGGAATTTTTCTTGCCTACTCGTAAACATGTGGCTTTTTCTCCTGAAGCTTTCACGCTCCATCACGGGCTGAGATATGCATCTGCTCCGTTGAAAAACTATATTGCGGATAAAGACTTTATAGATGGCGGGGCTTATATGGGTGAAAGTGTTCTAGTGCTGAATAAGTTTTATAAACCTAGAAAGGTTTATAGCTTTGAGCTGTTCGGCAACAATAAAGCCCCCTACGAGCTAGCTATGTCAAAAAATAACGTGCCTGACGACAAATATGAATTCGTGCAACTAGGTCTATCAAACAAGAGGGAAACGTTATCGTTCTCCACCCAAGCCAATAGTATGGGGGTTATAGCTCATGATACTCA
>NZ_BAAIHG010000016.1:0-23939 GCF_054655775.1 Candidatus Termitispirillum reticulitermitis
AGGGAAGGCTTGGATTATGTGTAGATGAGGGAATGTATCCTGCCGACATAATATATAGGGGCTGACATAGATAATTGACAAAAGGAGTCAATTATATTATGTTTAGAAGTATGAAAATACAGCCATTGAGGTTAAAGAATGACCACTCGCACCATAAAGCTTTTGTTTTCTTTGTTTTTCCTGCTAATATTATTAGTGAGTTATCTGTTTATGCGTATATTAACGGCAGATTATGCTCGTGGGCAGGTAGGGTTGTTTTTGTATGAAGCGGGGGTGAGTGAAGATAATTTTTCTTATAGTGGTGCTTATGCCAATGTATTAACGGGCAAGTTGTATTTGAGTAATATCAAGTATGGGAATAGTTTATTTATTGGGAAGTTGGCTGTAGGTGGTTATAAGAAACTGGGTAATGGCAATGTAGTGGCAGATGTATCTGCTAGTGGTGTTAGGTATAAGGATGACAATCAGAGTGTATCTGTTGGCAGTTTTTCTGTGGATGATATTGTATTTAGTCAAGCTGCATTTGTGCGAGGGGATTATAAGCGGGTTATTGCGGGTGTAGATGAGGTATCAGTTAAAGATGTAGCGGTAGTTCCTAATATATTAAATATTCATGGTGAACCTGTTAATATTACGGGAAAAAGAGCACGTGTAACGAATATGTCTACGGATGCAAATATGAAGGAGGTAGATAAAATATTGAAAGAAAATGGGTATACTGTTGACCCAAAGGGTGGCAAATATAGTGCCGTACAATATTCAAAAGTAGGCGAAGAAAAAAGCTTTTCTGTTAGGAATAGTGCTGATTCTATCGAGCGTCCCACTGTTGATGTTGTTGTAAATCATAAACTGATAATGAAAATACGATTAAAGCCATAAATGAGGTTGATATGAGCAATATGAGTGATATATTAGAATATAGAACTGTCATATGTTCGTCAAAGTATAATAAGAATTCTATGTATAATTGGCTAGTATTCAAGGATAGTTTTTTGATAAATAATGATAAAGTTGTCTCAATTATATGCGAAAATTCAGATATTTTTATAAATATATTACTTACTTTGAGGAGCAATGGATATGATTTTATTAACATAGCAAGGAATGTTACTGAAATTTCAGGAACAATGAATGGTGAGAAATTAAAAATTCTAAACGAATATGAAGCTATGAATGCTTTTCATTTTGATAGTATTATGCGAGAATATTATGATAACTCCGTGTATTTTACGGACGATTTGAAATTGATAGTTATAACCGATAATGACAACTTTTATGTGGCGTCATCAAAAGATTTTTTGAGAACCTTGTTAAGTGTTGACGAAATTTTTGGATTGGATGCATGGTTTTATGAAACTGATAGACTTTATGAAGTGCATTGTAGGATTTGTTTGGAGCTGTATTCAAATTTTTTTTACAGCAAACGGGTAGGTATAGACGATTTGCATATCATAGAAGATGAGAACATAACAAGATATTTGGAGCAGAGCAGAAGGGAATAGTTGTGGCAATAGAGGGAAACCTTTGGAATGACTGAATACGTAGAACCTAGCTATTGATGCCAAATAGGGAAGGCTTGGATTATGTGTAGATGAGGGAATGTATCCTGCCGACATAATATATAGGGGCTGACATAGATAATTGACAAAAGGAGTCAATTATATTATGTTTAGAAGTATGAAAATACAGCCATTAAAGCCATAAATGAGGTTGATATGAGCAATATGAGTGATATATTAGAATATAGAAATGTCATATATTCGGCAAAGTATGATAAGACTTTTACGGATAGTTGGCTAGTATTCAAGGATAGTTTTTTGATAAATAATGATAAAGTTATCTCAATATGCGAAAATTCAGATATCTTTATAAATATATTACTTACTTTGAGGAGCAATGGATATGATTTTATTAACATAGCAAGGAATGTTACTGAAATTTCAGGAACAATGAATGGTGAGAAATTAAAAATTCTAAACGAATATGAAGCTATGAATGCTTTTCATTTTGATAGTATTATGCGAGAATATTATGATAACTCCGTGTATTTTACGGACGATTTGAAATTGATAGTTATAACCGATAATGACAACTTTTATGTGGCGTCATCAAAAGATTTTTTGAGAACCTTGTTAAGTGTTGACGAAATTTTTGGATTGGATGCATGGTTTTATGAAACTGATAGACTTTATGAAGTGCATTGTAGGATTTGTTTGGAGCTGTATTCAAATTTTTTTTACAGCAAACGGGTAGGTATAGACGATTTGCATATCATAGAAGATGAGAACATAACAAGATATTTGGAGCAGAGCAGAAGGGAATAGTTGTGGCAATAGAGGGAAACCTTTGGAATGACTGAATACGTAGAACCTAGCTATTGATGCCAAATAGGGAAGGCTTGGATTATGTGTAGATGAGGGAATGTATCCTGCCGACATAATATATAGGGGCTGACATAGATAATTGACAAAAGGAGTCAATTATATTATGTTTAGAAGTATGAAAATACAGCCATTGAGGTTAAAGAATGACCACTCGCACCATAAAGCTTTTGTTTTCTTTGTTTTTCCTGCTAATATTATTAGTGAGTTATCTGTTTATGCGTATATTAACGGCAGATTATGCTCGTGGGCAGGTAGGGTTGTTTTTGTATGAAGCGGGGGTGAGTGAAGATAATTTTTCTTATAGTGGTGCTTATGCCAATGTATTAACGGGCAAGTTGTATTTGAGTAATATCAAGTATGGGAATAGTTTATTTATCGGGAAGTTGGCTGTAGGTGGTTATAAGAAACTGGGTAATGGCAATGTAGTGGCAGATGTATCTGCTAGTGGTGTTAGGTATAAGGATGACAAGCAGAGTGTATCTGTTGGCAGTTTTTCTGTGGATGATGTTGTATTTAGTCAAGTTGCATTTGTGCGAGGGGATTATAAGCGGGTTATTGCGGGTGTAGATGAGGTATCAGTTAAAGATGTAGCGGTAGTTCCTACGGGTGTGAATCATACAGAGTTTAGGGTGAAGAGGGGCAGTTTTGTTGGACCTATGGACTTTGTAGAGCCGAAGAGGACTAAGACCAAGATAAAGGGAGCAGATTTGAGTGTAAGGGTAGTTGCTGGGGGTAATGCGACTGACTATAGCATATCAAAGATAAAGAGCGTGAATAGATATACAGATACAACTGCATATACTGAGCTAGTCATAGGGGGCGATTTATTCAAGGCAGAGTTAGAGGTAGTTATTGAGGGGGCGGATGCGACTGCGTTGTTGTCGGATAGTCCGTCAAGTGATTTAATGAGTAAGGTATCATTGAAGAAGTTGGTATTTGAGTATAGGGACGGGACATTTATGAGGGATATTTTTAAGACGAATCCGAATGTGAAAACGAGTTTAGTAGAGTTATTTTCGGAGGAGAAGACGTTATATGCGTTTGCGGATAATTTGGGGTTAGCGAAACAGCTGATAGAGTTTTTGAACGAGCCGAAGAGGTTGCGTATATGGACGGAGAGTGAGAGGGCGGTGCCGTTAGCGGGGTTATTTCGTAAGGATGGTTTTAATAGTATGAATATAAAGCTGGTTGTTAATGGCAATAAACCATTTGATGTAAAGAATCCGTGAGGCAGTGATGTTATGAGGGTTTTAGCAGTTGTGATGTTCTTTGTGTTTTCGTTGTTGTTTGTGTTCCCCGTCTATGCTGATTTTTATGAAAACTCTAGTTTGCCACATAATAGGCATTGGAGTTTGACTGCTGATGTTGAGCGGATGAGTGGGATTACTATGAACGGGGCAGATTTAAGCGATAGGGATTTTTTCGGGTTTAGCTATAAGCGATATTTTAATAGGCATGTAGGTGCAGGTGGCAGTGTTAGCAGTGCCAAGTATGATGGTGGCAGGACGTGGAATAACGGCTGGAATATATACAGGGCAGATGTGAGCGAAGTGTTTTTGTCAGCTATGGTGCTGGGCAGGCTACCGGTGTTTAGCTTTCTTGATATTTATGCGGGGGCGGGGCTAGGGGTGGTGTTGTTTTCTGTGGAGCAGAATTTTGAGGGGGTTGTGCTTGCCGAGTATAAGAAACAGGAAGAGACGGTGTATGCGCTTGCTCCAGTGTGTGAGTTGGGTGCACGTTTTTATGTGAAGAATTTCACAGCGGGTATTTTAGCTAGGTATGTATATGGGCATGTTAGGACAAAGACGGCTGATTTTGCAGGGGAGCGGATAAGCATTGGCGGTGTGTCGTTGGGTGGCGATTTTGGGATTTCGTTTTAGTGGTGTCTGTATAATGCGCGCTTCATTATTAGTAATAATCGTAGCAATTTTTATGTTTAGTTTGTTAGCGGTTGTGCCTGTGTATTCGCAGATGCCAGACCCAGCGGAGCAAGAACGTATCCGCAAGGAGCAGGAGCAGATACAGCGCGACCAGCAGAGGCAGATATATGAGAGTCTTAGGAATAGAGAGTTAAAGGATGCGTTAAAGAAACCTGCTAGCTCACCTATAAAGCCTGATGAGGGGATAATCCCAGAGGACAGCGGGGAATGTGTGCAGGTTAATGAAGTGCGCTATGTTGGCAATATTATAGACAATAAGTTTGATAAACAGATAAAGGTAATAACGGGTAAGTATATAAATAGGTGTCTTACTATAGGCGATATAAATGCATTGTTAAAAGAGATAACGGATGTGTATATGAGTGCGGGCTATGTAACGTCACGGGCGTTTATGACAACCCCGCAACCCAGCCTTAAAGAGGGGATACTTACAGTCAACATCGTAGAGGGGAGTGTTTCGGAGATAGAGGGGTTAACTGCTGGCAAAGCATTCACAGCGTTTCCGTTTATGAAGGGCAAACCGTTAAATCTTAGGGATATAGAGCAGGGGTTAGACCAGCTCAATAGGTTAATGTCAAATGGGGCAAAGCTTGATATAAAACCTGCAGAGGGGGAAGATAATGCAAGCGTGGTGATGATTAGTAACGATAAGATAGGGGCGTCAAGGATAGAGCATTTTTTTGATAATGCGGGGTCAGAATATACGGGCTTGTGGCGCACAGGCTTAAAATACACACAGGATAATATATTAGGCATAAACGACCAGTGGAACTTTAGCTATATAAAACCTATGAATGAGAGTTATTTGTATAAGGACGCTAATGCTATTGCAACTGGTTTATCAGTTCCGCTGGGATATTGGCTATTTAGTAATAACTTTGCATATTCTGATAGTTTGAATTCGTTTCCGCTATCAATCAGTCAAACGCTCGCGAAATCAGAGGGCAGGAACTTTAATGATAGTTTTGCGGCTAGCAGAAGTGTGCTAAGGGGACAGAAACACAAGGTGTCATTAGGGCTTACATTAACGTATAAAAAGAGTGAGAGCTATTTAGAGATACTTGACACTCGTACAAAGAACAATGCGACTAGCAGGACAATCACGACTATAGAGGCAAATGCACCGATAGTGTTCTATATGGACGGCGGGACGTTATACGTAAAACCAAGTTATGTTAGGGGAGTGCGGTGGTTAGGCGCACTTGATGATAGAGACTCCCCATATAGCCAGCGAGCACAGTATGATGCGTATAAGCTGTATGGATATTTTGCGCATAGGCTACCAATAGGAATTGTTATTTTAAGTGTTGATGGACAGCTCAGTAATGATGAGCTGTATAGTTCTGAATCTGTCTTTATAGGGGGCGAATACTCTGTCAGAGGGTTTAAGAAAGACGGAGCACAAGGCGACTCTGGCGGATATACGCAAATAAACTATGAGCTGAAACTAGAAGATGTGTCTAGTAAGGGTTTCTTGAAACCGTTCACTATATCTATATTCTTTGATTATGGGCATGTTGTTTCTAATGACAAACACACATTCGCAAGCAATCTATCAGGTGCGGGTGGGAAACTAGGATTCAAATACGGGTATCTTGAGTCGTCAATAACCTATGCATCAGCAATACGCAAGACAAAAGAGATTAGAGATAAAGACGCTATATATGCGTATACGTCATTTGTATATGCGTTCTGATACTATTTCATCCGTATTGAACCAAAAAACCATTTGACTTGGTATTTATAATGTGTTATAAAATACCTCGTAAAGAGAGCCTAGAAATTTTCTCTAAACTAGGCTTGAACCTATTTTAATATAGGTATGATAATAGGTAGTATGCTTAAAAAATCTAATAACAATGAATTCGTTGGTTTTCCGCAGGAGACGTTGCAATATTTGGCAGATTTGGCGGACAACAACACGCGTGAGTGGTGGCACGAAAACAAGGGCAGGTATGAGAAATATTTCTTACAACCCGCCTTTGCCTTTACTAATGCTATGGGTGCTGTTCTCGTCAGGCATATAAAAGGGCTTAGCTATGAGGCACGGGTTGATAGGTCTATATTTAGGCTCAATAGAGACACTCGCTTTTCTAAAGGCGGTGCGCCCTATAAAACACATATTGGCATTGTATTCTGGAAGGGTCCTTATGCCGATAGACATCTAAACCCCGGCTTTTATTTCCAGATAGAACCACAAGGCTTGTTCCTAGCAGCGGGTGCGTGGATGCCCACTCCAGAGATGTTAAGCGAATACAGATTGGCTCTTGCGGACAAGAGACGCGGGGCAGAGTTTGAAAAGCTTATGCGTGCGCTAGGCAAAGAGGGGCTGAAACTAAATGAGGACAACAAGCTGAAGAAAGCTCCAAAAGGCTTTGACCCAGAGCATAAACTTGCCGATTACGCTAAGCATAAAAACTTTTATGTTGGTATGAACGACTATTTTCTGTCCGATATAGTCCACACTAGGGAGTTGTTAGACTACTGCGAGGCTTTTTACAGCAAGTGCACAGGTTTTGTGTCGTGGCTAGCAGAGCTGGCATGCGTTGCAGCGACTAATCACTAGCGTTGGAAACTTGAATTTGTCTTTTTTATATACACCCCCAGCAATTTGTGCTAGCATAGTCAGCTGATAGCTAAATTAAGGAGTTAAGTCTATGGCTAACGGGTCAGGTAGCAACAACAATAATACGGAAAATCAATCAGAAAAGAAACTGTTCGTTACGGATAAGAAACGGGCACAATTAGAACAACTGCGGGATAATCTTGAAGATATAGAGCTTTATCTTAAAGAGATAGACAGCACTATTTCTACGCTGGAAGGCGACTGTGATGAAGCTACAAAAGAGCAATGTCTCACATACATTAGCAGCATAAGACAACGCATTGCAACCATCGGCATTGAAAATACCACCAAACATCGGAGGGGGTATCTATGAGCACAAGGGAGCTTGCTACTAGGGTCAACCCAAAGGAATACGAAGATAACATCTATAAAACGTGGCTTGATAAAAAACTGTTTCATGCGGATGAGAACACTGCAAAGCCTGTATATTCACTAGTTATCCCTCCACCGAATGTAACAGGCTCGCTACACATAGGGCATGCTCTCAACCACACTATGCAGGATATACTGGTGCGCTACCACAAGCTGAAAGGTTTTGAGACGTTGTGGATACCGGGCACCGACCACGCTGGCATTGCTACGCAAAATGTTGTTGAGCGCAAACTTGCAGCTGATGGTATATCGCGCAAGGACATCGGACGGGAAGAGTTTGTCAAACGCGTTTGGGCGTGGAAAGAGGAATCTGGCAACAATATATATAAGCAGATGGAGAAGATGGGGGTTGCCTGCGACTGGGATAGAGAGTGTTTTACTATGACATCCGAACTATCAAGGGCTGTCCGCAAGGTATTTGTATCGCTATATAAAGAGGGGCTTATATACCGTGCCAACTATATGGTGAACTGGTGTCCGCGCTGTCAGACTGCTTTGAGCGATTTAGAGGTAGAGTTTGCAGACGAGCAGGGATATCTATACTACCTGCAATATCCGCTGACAGACGGCACGGGAGCGATAGAGTTTGCTACGACCCGCCCTGAAACTTGTCCTGCTGATACTGCAGTAGCGGTGAACCCTAATGATGACAGGTTTAAGCACCTGATAGGCAAAAAGCTCAATCTGCCACTTACTACTCGGCAGATACCGATAATCGGCGATGAATATGTTGATATGGAGTTCGGCACGGGTTGCTTAAAGGTGACCCCTGCGCACGCTCTGGGCGATTTTGAGATAGGTAAGCGTCATCATTTAGAGGAGATTAGCTGTTTAGATGAGCAGGGGATAATGCTCATCAGCGAATTCGCTGGGCTTGATAGGGCAGAAGCTCGCGTGAAAGTCGCAGAAAGGTTTAAGGAACTTGGTTTAGCTGGCAAAACTGAACCTATAACCCACAGCGTAGGGCACTGCCAACGTTGTGGCACTGTTGTAGAGCCACGCATATCGTTGCAATGGTTTGTAAAGGTTGCTCCGCTTGCTGGAGAGGCGATGAATGCTGTGAAAAGAGGCGAAACGAAGGTAACGCCTAAGGTATGGGAGACTAACTACTTTGAATGGCTGAATAATATCCGCGATTGGTGTATTTCGCGCCAACTGTGGTGGGGGCATAGGATACCTGCATGGCATTGCAAAAAGTGCGGACATATCAGCGTGTCGGAGACGGACGTGACTGAGTGTGAAAAGTGTCATTCCAATGAGCTAATACAGGAAACTGATGTGCTTGATACATGGTTTTCATCAGCGTTGTGGCCATTTTCTACAATGGGTTTTCCTGAAAAGACTAAGTTACTTGAAAAATTCTACCCGACTTCAGTGCTAGTTACCGCCTTTGATATACTATTTTTCTGGGTGGTGCGTATGATGATGATGGGAACGCATTTTATGGGTAAAGTGCCTTTCAGAGACGTGTATATTCACGCACTAGTGCGCGATATGCATGGGCAGAAGATGAGCAAGATGAAAGGTAATGTGATAGACCCGCTCGTTATGGTTGAAAAATACGGCGCAGACGCTTTCCGCTTTTCGTTAGCAGCCTTTGCAGCACAGGGACGCGATATTCGTATGAGCGAGGAACGCATAGAGGGTTATAGAAACTTTGTTAATAAGATATGGAATGCTAGCAGATTTCTGTTTATGAATATGGGTGATTCCGTGCCCGCTATAGATGTAAAAGCGTTGCGTGATGAAGATAAATGGATACTCACCAAGCTGTCTGCTATGGCGGACAATGTTGGGAAATCCATTACTACATACAACTTCAACGAGGGTGCGGCTTACCTCTATGATTTTTTCTGGATGAACTTTTGCGATTGGTATGTGGAGCTTATAAAAGAACGGCTATTTAATAATGACGCCAAAGATGCAGCACTTGCTACGGCGGGCTATGTGCTGGAAAAGGCACTGATAGCCATGCACCCCTATATGCCATTTATCACAGAACATATATGGCAGACGCTAATGGGTGGAACCGATGATAGCATTATGAACACTAGTTTCCCCGTTGCGGAGCATTGTTTTGAGGTTGAGACAGGCAATATTGATGCTATAATAGAGCTTATAGGGCTTATCCGCAATATTCGTGGGGAGTATAATGTAAATCCCGGTCTGAACGTGCAAGTATTTATCAATACTGATAACAGCGGATGCAAGTCGTTATTTACAGAGAAACTTGCGTTGATAAAAAAGTTAGCTCGTGTCAGTGAATTGCAATTTGTGAGCACTGCGCCCGATAAATCGGCTAGCCAAGTGAGCAGACTATATACGCTCTATATTCCGCTCTCTACGTTGGTTGATAGAGATGCTGAGCTGGCACGGCTTGCTAAAGAGTTGAAAGCGTTGGAGAAAGACTATGCGCTATACAGCGGCAAGCTAAAGAACGAACGCTATCTTGCTAAGGCACAAGCCGATGTAATAGAGCGGGATAGAAACAAGGCTGCTGATTTAGAGGCACAAATAGCCAAAACTAAACAAGCGATGGAGGATATATAATGGACAATACTTTAATAAATTTTGCGAGCGATAACTCGTCCGCCGTTCATCCAGTAGTTTTAGAGCGACTATCAACTGTTAATAGTGGCGCAGTGTCGTCCTACGGTAACGATATTTACACCGAAGAGGCGATTAAACGCTGCAAGTTAGAGTTTGGCACTGGGGCGTTAGCACTATCTGTATTTAACGGCACTGGGGCGAACACTATTGCACTAGATATAATGGCTGATAAGTATAGTATGGTATTAGTGCCTGCGGGGTCGCACCTGATAAGCGATGAATGTGGCGCGCCAGCGCGGGCGACCGGTTGTGATATAGCTATTGTAACAGAAGAGCCTAGAAAGCTTACACCAAACGACCTGCTCCCATTTATGCAGCTGAAAGGTAATATACATAAGTCTCAGCCAAAAATAGTTGCCATAGCACAGCTGACGGAGCGTGGCGAGGCGTATAGTTTAGATGAATTAAAAGCTTTGCGAGACTTTTGTGATGAGCACCACTTATTTTTGTATATTGACGGGGCGCGCCTTGCTAATGCTACGGTGGCACTAGGCTCAACACTCAGCGATGCGGCTTTTGGTGCGGATATATTCTCGCTGGGTGGCACTAAAAATGGTTTTATGGCAGTGGAAACACTCATTATAAGGAACTTGCGCCTTGCGGGTGTTGCCCCATATATCCGCAAACAACTGGCGCAGTTAGCCTCTAAGATGCGCTATCTGTCAGCGCAAGTGTTGGCGATGTTTGAGGGGGAACTTTGGCGTGCTAACGCCGCACACGCCAACAAGATGATGCAGTTGTTGTATGAAGGTATAAAGGATGTGAGCGGTATAGCAGTAGAACGTGTGCCTAGCGGAAACATGATGTTTGTGAATATGCCTGAAAAGCTAGCTGAACACCTATTAAAGACTTTCTATTTTTACGTGGAAAAAATATCAGCTGACAGCGATTGTGCCCGTTTTGTTACCTCTTGGGACACTAAAGTCGCCGATGTGGAACACTTAATAGCGGAGCTTAAAGCAAGTGCCTGAAAAGCTTAGCAAGAAGACGCGTGTTATAGATGTCGGCGGGGTATTGCTCGGCGGGGGGCACCCCGTTAGGGTGCAGTCTATGACCAACACTGACACCAGCGACATCGCTACAACACTGGCACAAATAAAACATCTTGTAGAAGCAGGCTGTGAGATTGTGCGGGTGTCAGTGCCCGATGATGATGCACTAGCTGCACTGCCCGCAATAGTCAAGGGTGCTGGTGTGCCAGTTGTTGCCGATATTCACTTCAACCATAAACTCGCTATAGGTTCACTACAAGCGGGTGCGGCGTGCGTGCGCATAAACCCGGGCAACATTGGAGGCACAGAAAAGACGCTAGCGGTAGTAAAAGCAGCAAAGGACTTGGGTGCCGCTATCCGCATAGGTGTAAATAGTGGCTCATTAGAACGTGATTTGTTAGACAAATACGGTGTTAGCGCAGAGGCACTGGCAGAATCAGCAAGCAGATACAGCGAACTGCTAGAAAGTGCTGATTTCCGCAACTATAAAGTGTCAATAAAGGCATCAAACGTGGCGATGAGCGTTGCCGCTAATGAGCTGTTTTCAGCTAAAAGCGATGTGCCACTGCATATTGGCATAACAGAGGCGGGCACAAAGCGGATGGGTATTATCAAGTCAGCCGTAGGCATTGGCGCATTGCTGTTAAAGGGAATAGGCGATACTATACGGGTATCGCTTACGGCAGACCCTGTGGATGAAATTGGCGCAGGTTTTGCTATACTAAATGCAGCAGGTTTGCGTCAGAGCGGGGTAGAGGTCATATCGTGCCCGACTTGCGCTAGAACTAAGATAGATATAATAACGCTCGCTGAAAAGGTTGAGGATATGTGTGCAAAAATCCCGCGTAGGCTGAAAGTGGCTGTAATGGGTTGTGTGGTGAATGGTCCGGGTGAGGCGCGCGAGGCTGATTTTGGTATTGCGGGCGGTGTCGGTGAGGGGCTATTGTTTGCTAAGGGCGAAATACTGAAGAAACTGCCAGAGGCGCGCTTATTAGATGAGCTTATGGTGTTGATAAAAGGCTCTTGCTAACTGATTGATTTTGCTTTAATATATAGGTGGCAGGTATTTATGTTGAAGAAACTTTTAGGGCTAATATGTATTATTATCATAGCGTTTGTCTTTGCGCTGGGGTTTTCGCCAGTCGCAAACAGCGTTAGTGCCAGTGCTGCTAAACAGACTGATAAGTTTGACGATTTAGAAAGCTTTGCTCAGGTTTTGGGGCTTATCAAAAGCAACTATGTAGAGAACGTTGACGAGAGTGTCGTGATGCAGGGTGCTATAAAAGGTATGTTGCAAGAGCTTGACCCGCACTCATCGTATTTCACGGCTAGCCAGTATAAATCGTTTATGACTGATATGAAAGGGGAGTTCGGTGGACTTGGTATGACAGTCGGCATGCAGTCAGGTGCGCTGACTGTTATAGCTCCTATTGAGGACACTCCTGCACATAGGGCAGGCATTAGGGCTGGCGACTATATTATAAAGATAGACGATTCTTCTACCGCCAATATGAGTACTGATGAGGCTGTCAGCCTTATGCGTGGCAAACCGAGAACATCTGTCACCCTTACGCTTGTCCGCAAAGGGGAGGCTAACCCACTAATCTTGAAGATAATGCGCGATATTATAAAGATAAAAGCTGTTAAATATAAAATGTTGCCCGATAATATAGGCTATGTGCGCCTTACATCTTTCCAAGAAAATAGTGCTGCTGAGATAGCTAGCGCATTAAAAGACCTTGAAAAGCAGAAATCGCAAGGGACTATGCTAGATTTGCGGAATAATCCGGGAGGTTCGTTAGTAGAGGCTGTCAACGTGGTGAGCCTATTTGTGCCAGCGGGCAGGACGGCGGTCATCACTAAAAACCGTTCTGGTGAGCAACAACCGCTAATGACTAGAAATTTATCGCATAAAGATACGGAACATCCGCTTGTGATACTCGTTGATGGGGGCAGTGCATCAGCCAGTGAGATTGTCGCAGGTGCCATGCAAGACTATAAGCGCGCCATAGTGGTAGGCACGACTACATTTGGGAAAGCCAGCGTTCAGACGCTGTTTGACCTATCAACTGGCGGGGCGATTAAGCTAACTACTGCCCGCTACTACACGCCTAAAAATCGTTCCATTCAAGGGGTGGGCATAATGCCTGATGTATCTGTGCCTAAAGGACAGATAGTTTATAACGTCAGCAACCCTAACACCCGCAAAGAGCGCGATTTAGATGGTCACCTAGTAGGAGAGGATGAGCGCGCGCAGGCTAATGTGGCAGGGGAAACAGGCGAGGCAGAGACTGATATTCAACTGCAAACGGCGATACAACTAATAAAAGGTATGTCTATATACGGGGGCGGCGCAGCAAATGCCAGCAAAGAAAACAAAGGCTATCAGCAATAAAGCCAAAGCTGGCACTCCTACACCTTTACTTGCCATACTACTTGCCGCAGTGGTGGTATTGTCAGCCATAACTGTAGCCTCTATAGTGTTAGTCAAGAAATACAGAACTGGTGCTGAAACGGTGCAAGTTGATAAAATCAGTGCTTTGCAAAGCCAGATACGTCAGCTGTTCTTTGATTATAATATTCCTAACGATATGTTTTCAATGACTGAAACGTGGGATAGGGCTACTAACGACAATGTGAGTATGATGTATGTAGCTGTGCCTGATAATTTGACGGAATCTTTGCGTTCATCTGCCATTAAGCTGTTTGAGCACAACAAACTGCCTATGCTCTATTCACCATCAAAGATGCACCTCATTACGACTGATGCGGACAAGCGTTTTGAGCTAATAATTAACGAACTAAATCCTAAGCCTGAGGGGGATGAAACTCCTCGCAGTCAGAACCCATATATACAGACACCGCCAGCAGTTCAAACCCCGTCCGTTAGTAACGTGAACCCCACACCGCCTGCAAAGGGTGTTGGTCAGATTGCATTGATTATAGACGATGCAGGTGCTAATCTGACACTAGCTGATAGGATTACCAAGCAATCTATCCCAATAACAATGTCTGTGCTACCTTTTTTAGCGTATAGCAAGCAGACGGCGGAGCTTGCCCGCTCGCGTGGTAAGACGGTGTTTCTGCACTTTCCAATGGAGCCGAAAGGCTACCCAGCAACCGACCCCGGCGAAGGGGCAGTATTTGTTAGTATGCCTGAGATAATGATAGTTGAAACAGCAAAGCGCAATATAGAGAACATTGGCGGTGTGATAGACGGGGTCAACAACCACATGGGCAGTGCCGCTACGTCTGATAATAATGTTATGAGGGGTGTGATTGAGGCTATACGACCATTCACATCTCGTTTTGTTGATAGCAACACTTCGGCGCAATCGGTAGCATATAATGTTTGCAAACAGGCAGGTTTTGTATGCGGGATTAACAAGAAGTTCTTAGACAACAGCAACGACCACAACTATATACGTGAGCGACTTTACGAGGCTGCACGAGCATCTAGCAAGGGTGGGATTATCATAATAGGACATCTCCGCAAAGACACGATAGAGGTGCTAGAAGAGACTGTCCCTGAACTTCAGCGGCTAGGCTATACATTTGTGAGTGTAACGGCACTGACGCAGTAGCCAGCTCCTGTTTGCTTACTATATCTGCCCCTTTTTCTTATATTCATTTAGTTTATTGCGCAGTGTCCGCACGGTAATGCCTAGCAGTTCAGCTGCTTTTGTGCGGTTGTCGTTCGTCTTTTGTAGCGTGTTCAGTATCAGCTCACGCTCCATATCCTCAATGGTTTTATCCTCTACATGTGAAGTCGTTCCGTATGAGTTGACAGACTTCGCTCCCCCATTGTGAGCAGTGGTATATACTTTCATTGTAATGCCATGCATAAATAGCGCGCGGGCGTCTATCTCGCCCCCCTCCGCCAGCACCACAGCACGTTCTATTGTATGTTCTAGCTCGCGCACATTGCCTGGCCAGTCGTGTTTTAACAGCTCCGCCATTACGCCTTGAGCTAGTGGCTTGATAGGCTTTTTGTTAAGAGTGGAATATTTATTTATGAAAAAATTTGCTAAATCAGGCAAATCATCCATCCGCTCCCTTAGCGGCGGGAGCTCTACGGGGAAAACATTCAGCCTGTAAAATAAATCTTCCCTAAATTTCCCTTCCCGCACCATCTGCTGTATATCGCGATTAGTGGTAGCAACAATCCGCGTATCAATCTTTATCGCTTTAGTAGTGCTACCAAGCCGTTCTACTTCCTTTTCTTGCAGCACACGTAGCAACTTGGGCTGCAAGTGTAATGGTATCTCGCCAAGCTCATCTAACAACAGGGTGCCACCATTCGCCGCCTCAAATTTACCTATTTTTAGTTTCTGGGCATCGGTGAACGCCCCCTTTTCATAGCCAAATAGTTCGCTTTCAAGCAGGTTCTCTGGTATAGCGGCGCAGTTCACAGGCACAAACGGACCCTTGCTACGTTTGCTGTTGTCGTGTATAAAATGTGCCAACACCTCTTTGCCTGTGCCCGATTCGCCTGTAATTAACACCGTTGATTCACTGCTGGCAATCTTCTTCGCCATAGTGAATACATGCGTCATATATGCACTCTTAAAAACTTGTTTGCGTTCAAGTTCACTAGTTTCTTTGCGCGGAGATAGCAACCCCGCCTCGTTCAGCGCAAATGTGCGACTAACAAGCTCCTCTATTACCTCTGGCGGGCAGGGCTTCATAATGTAGTCGTAAGCTCCATTTTTCAGCGCATTGACGGCACTCTGCACCGTGCCATAGGCGGTCAAGAAACAAATGGGCGTGCTAATGCCCGCTGTCCGCAACATATCAAACATTTCAAGCCCAGTGGTGCGCGGCATACGCATATCGCTGATGATTAAGTCATATATGGTATTGCTCGCCTTCTCAAAGCCGTCTGTGCCGTCAATTGCGGTGTGAACTTCTGCCACCTTCATCCGTGCTACTGTTTCGCGCAATGCCTCACGCATACCATCGTCATCATCTACTATCAGTATTTTTTTTGTAGCCATAGCCCCTATTTTCCAGTAATAAATGCATCGTGTAGCGAACGGACAGCCACCTCAGCAAACTTTTCGTCTATAACGCATGATATTTTTATATCACTAGTAGAAATCATCTGTATATTGATAGCATGCTCTGCCAGCACCCTGAACATAGTCGCCGCCACGCCAACATTACTCGTTATCCCAACGCCGACTATAGACACCTTGGCGATGTTCTCATCAGCATGCACCTTTGCACCCACCCTGTTAGCCGCCACATCACAGACATTCTTTGCCCGCACAAGTTCATTCTTCTGCACGGTAAAACTAATGTCCGACAGCTCATTACGCGTAGCGTTCTGCACAATAACGTCTATGTTTATATTGGCATCGGCAAGCTCCGTGAATAGTTTAGACGCTGTGCCTACCTTATCAGGCAGACCGCTCACTACAATCTTTGCTTGATTTTTATCGCTCGTTATCCCTGAAATCACAAGGTTTTCCATATTCCTACCTCCAAGTTTAGACGTTACCAACGTCCCCTGTTTGTCCTCCAATGAGGATAATACCATTATATCAATATCATGCGTCATACCAAGCTCAACACAGCGCGATACAAGCACCTTTGCCCCTAACGAAGCAAGCTCCAACATCTCTTCGTGTGATATAACGTCAAGCTTCTTTGCATCTTTCACTATACGCGGGTCAGCGGTATATACCCCATCAACATCTGTATATATCTCACATTTATCAGCCTTTAATGCCGCAGCAAGCGCAACCGCTGTGGTATCCGAACCTCCACGCCCAAGTGTCGTAATATTGCCACTGGCGGGGTCATACCCTTGAAAGCCTGCCACAACACATATTTTGCCCTCGCCGAGTGCCCGCTTTAGGTTCGCTGTATCAATCCGCACGACACGCGCTTTGGAGTGCGAATTGTTCGTCTGTATTCCAGCCTGAACACCAGTGAACGATTCCGCAGCTTCGCCCGCACTAATAATAGCCTGTGCTATAAGCGGCACATTAGATGTCTCGCCCGTAGAGACCATTTGGTCGTATTCGCGCAGGTTGTGGTCAGGGGTAAGCTCGTTCAAATAACCGATTAGCTTATCGGTCACCCCTGCCATTGCGCTTGCTACAAGCACCACGTCGTTGCCAGCTTTTTTTTTAGCAATAGCCTGCCGAGCAACGTTCTTTATACGTTCAACGTTTGCTACGCTCGTGCCGCCGAACTTCATCACGATTAAAGCCATAAGCAACCCCCTTATAAAATTAGCTTTTTGGCTATCTGAAACCCGTGCTTTATGTTAAACGAAGGTTTTATATGCTCACTGTATTGCGTATTGCTATCTGCATCTATGCCAGTGCCCCACAGGATAGCTGGCACAGGCGCACTTGCGTGTGTCATAATGCGTATAGGTGTTGGGTGGTCTGGCGTCAGCAGTATCCGATATTCGCCGAAACCTTTCATCCCCTCAATTATCGTAGGCAACATTCTGGAGTCAATATCCTCAATCGCCTTCACCTTTAGGTCTGTCTTACCCATGTGTCCCGCTTCGTCTGGTGCCTCTACGTGGACGTAGACATAGTCGTAGCGATGCAGGGCTTTAATAGCGTGCATCGCCTTGCCCTCATAGTTTGTATCAATAAAACCAGTAGCCCCAGGCACGTTGATTATCTCCAGCCCAGCACAAGTTGCAATCCCTTTGACTAGGTCAACTGCAGCAATACAAGCTCCGTTAACCCCATAAAGCTCACGAAATGACGGCATAGCAGGGCGCACACCCTGTCCCCATAGCCAGATGCTATTAGCCATACCAGTATCATTCTTAAACACTTCGCGCGCCTTGTCCATTATCTCTTGCAAGAATATGCTGTCAGCCCCAGCGGGCAGTTCTTTCTCGTAAGTTTGTCCTGTAATGTCGTGTGGTGGGGTAGTGTTAACAGAAATTTTCCTGTCGCGCACAACCATTATATGTCTGTAGCTCAACCCTTGATAGAAATCTATACCAAGCCCGCCGAACATTGCATGCAGCCTTCCTATAGCTACAGCAGCATCAGCATTAGCAATATGGTGTGCGCTGAAATCTTCCATACAGCCGTCTTTCAGCGTCACAAGGTTGCAACGAAATACTGTGTCGTTGTCGCCCAGTGCCACCCCCATGCTGGCAGCCTCAAGCGGACCGCGTCCAGTATAGTATTCAGTAGGATTGTAGCCAAATATTGACATATTGCACACGTCGCTACCGGGCGCAAACCCGTCTGGAACGGTTCGTATGAACCCGCACTCGCCACCAGTTGCTAGTTTGTCCATATTGGGTGTGGTAGCGTATTCTATGGGCGTTTTACCGCCAAGCGAGACTTGGGGTTCATCGCTCATGCCATCTGTAAGCAGGACTAAATATTTCATAATTGTTCCATCTCTACAGCTCTATTCCATCACTCTGATGACAACAGCTTCTGAATGTATTATATCAAGTTTTCCTATCTCTGCCACAGCAGACTTAATCTGCTGCCCACTTGTGCTGTATGTCAAAAATATCAGTGGCATAACACCCTCAGCCGCCTGTGGGTCAGGACGCTGAAAGGCACACTTTATGCTAATATCATGCTTTGCTAATACGCCTGATATAGCGGACAGCACCCCGCTGGCATCCGTCACATTAAAACGCAGATAGAACGAGGATATCGTCTCCTCTATTCCCTTAAACCTATAGTCCCGTTCGGTTATAAAACCAAACGGAGATACCCTGCCCACACCGCCGTAGCAAATATTGCGTGCAATAGCTGATATATCCGCCACTACCGCACTACTGGTAGGCTGTCCACCTGCGCCACGCCCAAAATATATAGTAGTGCCCGCCTTGTCAGTTTTAATTGTTGCGGCGTTAAAGGCATCTGACACCGATGACAATATATATCTATTAGGCACTAGAGTCGGGTGGACATGCACCTCAGTGCTACCTTCCTCATCTCGTTTTGCAATAGCTAGTAATTTTATAGTGTGGTGCAACTGCTCCTTAGCAAAAGCAATATCAACCGCTGATATGCGCGTAATCCCCTCAGTGTGCACCTTGCCGTAGTCCACCCATGCACCAAAGGCAATTGATGCTAATATTGTAATCTTATGTGCTGAGTCTACCCCCTCCACGTCAAATGTTGGGTCAGCCTCTGCATAGCCTAAGTCTTGTGCTTTTTTCAGTGAAACATCGTAGCTCTCATTGCTTGTAGACATTTGCGATAGTATATAGTTAGACGTGCCATTTATAACAGCTGCAATTTCTGTTATATTATTAGCTACGAGGCTTTCTTTAATAGTGTTTATCAGCGGGATGCCACCGCCCACACTAGCCTCAAAACCAAGCTCTACGCCAGCAGCCTTTGTCGCATTAAAAATCTCTCTACCATGTGTGGCAAGCAGTGCTTTGTTGGCTGTTACTACATGTTTGCCACCAGCGATTGCCTTTAATATTATCTCTTTAGCGGTCGTCCCGCCACCTACCAGCTCTACTATTATATCTATATCAGGGTTGCTTATAATGCTGTCTACATCAGACGTGATAGGTATGTCGCCAGCGTGAGCACCCTTGCTGGTGTCCTTGCGAGCAATAGCGACTATGTTGATGTGAATGCCTGTTTTGCTGTATATAGCGTCACCGTTCGTGCGGATAGTTTCCACGACGCTACTACCTACCACGCCGTAGCCGATGATGCCAATATTCACAGTGTCTTTCACGTTACGATTGTCTCCGTTGTCTCCGCTGTCTCTATCGTCCCCATTTTTCATACTCATAAAGATACCAGCATTTAGATCTCTTGTCAACAATAGTTGCTACTTTTGCTTTTTGTGATACAATACGCGCATAATGTTAGTAAAAAGGTATCTGGTAGTCAATGCTGATGATTTAGGCAGGCAGTATTGTGTAAATGAGGGGATTTTAAGGGCGGCAACAGAGGGTGCACTTACGTCCGCATCACTACAGGTCAACGGAGTTGCGTTTGATGATGCATGCGAACGCGTAATACCAGCGTGTCCCAATCTGGGGGTCGGCATTCACATCTGCTTAAACGAAGGTTTCCTTATATCAACACCCTTGCACAGAGCCAGCTCACAGCTTGCGCTAGCAGATGGACATTTTAGACACTTAGCAGCAAAAGGCTTTATCTTTTTAGCTACGTCAGGCGACAACAGAGCAATGAGAGAGCAGGTAGAGGCTGAAATGCGCGCCCAGATAGAGAAAGCATTAAAAAAAGTCAAACTAGACCATATAGATGGGCATCAACATGTTCATGCAATCCCTTGGATATTTGAAATAGCGGTGCGACTTGCAGCGTATTATAAAATCCCGTTTATTAGGCTACCGAGAGAGCCATTGCGCTTGTCGGCGTTTAGGGAGCATATCCCCGCGCCTGCCAACATCTGCCATTGGCTTAATTTGCAGCGTTATTCATATATGAACAGTAGCTATTTGATTAAGCACAACTCTGGTGCGAATGGCGACATTGTCAAAGGTAATGATTGTTTCTACGGTGTTTTACATACGAATGCAATGTCTGCGGGCGTAGCGTCCAGACTATTACGGAGCCATAATCAGCAAGATATAACAGAAATATTATTTCACCCGTGTTCGCCAGCAACAGAGCATTCTTGGATAGAGCCGTTCGCAAAAGATTATTGCGAACAGGAGCAACGCGGTATTGAGTTGCAAGCTATACTTGCACTACCAAATATACTTAAAGCTAGTGAGTGGACGCTAACGAACTATGGTGAGCTATGAAAGTTTATTTTATCCTTGAGGATACGTTATACTATATTCCGCAGATGTTAGATACTGTCCTTGCTGATAAACACTACGATTATGTGGAAGTTGCCTGCGTAAGCGAGCTAAAGAAAGCTGGCAAGATTGGTTGGAATAGCTATCTGAAACGGCATATACTTGATATAGGCATAATTTCTTGCGTTAAACTTGTGCTGATTGGCTTAAAGGGCTTAATAGCAGGCAAGACCGTCCATAGCATTGCCAAAAAACACGATGTGCCAGTGATAGACGTAAAAAATGTGAACGACAAAAGCTTTATCCAGCATATTAAAGATTTAGATATAGACGTTGTCGTATCGTCTAACCCACAAATATTTAAGAAAGAGTTGCTGAATGCACCTAACATTGCCTGTATAAACAGGCACTCGGCGTTGCTACCAGCTAATGGTGGCTTGTTGCCAGTTTTCTATGCGATAGTCTCAGGCGAGGCTTATACGGGAGCAACTATCCATAAGATGGATGTAACTATTGATACAGGGCAAATTATTTGTCAAAGGGCAATAGAAATACCTGCCCGACCAGTTCTTAGCGATTTATATGAAAAATGTTATGCGCTCAGCGCAGAGCTTATCTTGCAGGCATTAGAAATACTGGAAAAAAATCTGCCAGAGCAACCGCTAAAAGAGCCGACTAGACAAGCCAGCTATCACTCGCTACCAACTGCAGACGATTGGCGTAAATTTAAGAATAGGGGTGCCAAGTTTGCATAACTATTACACATTCCTAAAGAACGAAGATTCAGAGTTTTGGACGCAGTTCACACACTCTGGCTCAAGCGGAATGTTTATATCTAGCAAAGCTTTACGTATTTTTTGTGCTTTCTCGTGATTTATGTTGTCAACCCCAGCCTCAAAAACATTTTTAGCGCGCTCGTCAAGCTCAGTGTCCATGTGGCAGCAAACTAAGTAGTTTCCATCAGCGTCAAATTCTATATGCTGCCATGGCAAGCGACAGATTCGCCCGCTGTTATTTATCTCAAAGGGACGAGGAAAATATAGCGAAAATTTGCTGCTGGGCATAAATGAGCTATTAGATTTGTAGCCTTCAAAGCATATATCTTTGAGATTAGTTCTACATACATCTATAAACTCATCATAGACGGCATCTGTTGTCATCAACGTTTCAGTCAAGTCAAGTGCTGATATAGTGGGCGACTCGCATAGCGTAATCTTTAGGGATGAGCATCCAGAGTCTTTGAGCATATTTATCAGGTCTAAAAAATTCTTAAATTCACCCTTTTGGGCTGAGAGTAGCTGGCTTTTGGGTAGCACATACGATGTATTTATAGGTAACTTGCCTAAGTGTTTGGACATAACTTTTGGCAGAATCTTGCTGAGTCTGCCGAGCGTGTCTTCATACACTGAAATTTGCGTATCGCATAAACCTGCACTCACCAGCTCATCTACCCGTTCAGCAAGCAGTATGCCATTGGATACAATGCCGACTAAATGTCCCCTTTTGCGGCACATACTTATTAGCTCTGGCAGGTCTTTATTTAGCAACGGTTCACCGCCCTCAAATATTACAACTAACACCTTGCTGACAATATCGAGCTCTAGTATTCTCTCTAATTTTTTAGGGGTCAGCTCGTGTTCCTGCCAATCAGCACGTTTCTTAACGCCCATACAAAATGAGCAGTTCAAGTTGCACCGCTGCACGGTTAAAAGTGACATCATTGGCGGATATACGCCACCATTGCCCAGCGTATCAGTTATCTTGCCTGACTTTAGTTTGAGATAGTTGAGAAGCGAACCTTTTGGTAGAGCAAGCCCCCAGCTAGATGACTTTAATAGATGCAACTGTCTAGCTAAGTAGTTCATTGTTTCTCTCTCTCTACAAAATATTTCGGACGCCGTTTAGTTTCGGAATATATCTTGCCAACGTATTCCCCTATGATACCAAGTGCAAGGAGCTGAACACCGCCGAAGAAAAATATCGGCAGGACAGTAGAAGCCCAGCCATGAACAACGCCAGGGTCCATCAGAGCATCGTATAGGAGGCTAAACATCATAATGACACTGACAACTGACACCAAAATCCCCAGCACAGAGATGACCCTCAGCGGGAATACACTGAAAGAGAGGACGCCCGTAAGGGCTAAACTAAGCATACGGCGCAGATTATATTTACTATTGCCAGCTTCACGTGCACTCACGTTAAAGTGAACATAGTCGGTCTTGAAACCTATATCGCCTACTAATCCGCGTAAAAATAGATTGTTCTCTTGATATTTCAGCAACGCATCGTTAGCCCTAGCCGATAGTAGTCTGAAATCTGCGCTGTTTTTTGTCAACTTGATGCCCATTGCTATCATAAAATCATAAAACATTTCGGCAGTTTTGCGCTTAAATGCGGAATCGGTGTGCCTATCGTTGCGAACGCCTAGCACTATGTCTGCCCCAGCGTTAAACTTATCTATAAACTCCGATATAGCATTTTCGTCTTGTTGCAGGTCTGCGTCTATTGATACAAGGCAGTCACACTTACCCTGTGCGTATGTCATGCCCGCAATCAAGGCTATCTGATGCCCCTTGTTAGTGGAGAGACTTATGCCTTTGACCCTGTCCCCAGCGGCAGCTATAATATCCCAAGTGCCGTCAGTGCTACCGTCATCAACAAATAACAGCTCGCTGTCAGCCGATACCTTGCCCGACACGATTAGCGCATCAAGCACAGCAGACAACCGCTGTATTGTTGCTGACAGGACAGCCTCTTCGTTATAACATGGCAGGATAATCACCAGACGTGGGCTATTCATTGGAACTACTCCTGTCATCTTTTTTCACGTTCAGGTTGCTATACTCATCAATAAAATACGCTGGTCGCCCTTTAGTCTCCTTAAATATCCTGCCGATGTATTCGCCAAGGATGCCCAGTGCCATTAGTTGCCCGCCGCCTAAAAACAAAAGGTTCAAGCCTAGTTTAGAGAAAATTTCTAGGCTCCCCTTGTGGAGTGTTCTATAACACATTATAAACACCGAGTCAAATGTTTTTTGTTCAACACAAAATATTTCTATTTAATTCCTTTACAATCCCGCTGTAATGGCGTTTTTCTGAACTCTTTCAGCAAGATTTTATATATATCTTCTCGCCTATGCTTAAAACGCCATTCCGTCTCTTTAAGGTGTAATATAAAACTCTTGGGGTTTATCCCCCTAAACTTTGCAAGCCTTGTCTTGGCTATCCCCCAAAAGTTCTCTATCCCATTCACATGCGCCCTGCCAT
>NZ_BAAIHG010000017.1:0-22386 GCF_054655775.1 Candidatus Termitispirillum reticulitermitis
GACTGAAATGGTTTATGAATTCCCTGAGCTGCAAGGCTTTATGGGTAGAATATATGCAACTATTCAAGGCAAGTCTAGCGAGGTGTCGGCTGCCATAGAGGAGCACTATCAGCCGCGCTTTGCGGGGGACGCTATCCCTAAAACGATAACTGGCAGAATAGTGGCAGTAGCCGATAAACTTGACACAATAACAGGAGCTTTTGCTGTGGGAATGTTGCCTACTGGCAATGTTGACCCTTACGGGCTAAGGCGCGGAGCAATTGGCATTATCAATATAATGGAAACCTCTGGCTGGCGGCTACCGTTGTCGCCCTTTATAGAGTATGCGCTGGAACTAGTGAAACCTAAAGCGACTATCCCTAGCGATAGAACGCTTGCTGATGTGCTAAACTTCTTTATTCAACGCCATAAACAGATAGTAACTGCAGATAGCGTGGCGACAGAGGCTTATGAGGCGGCACTTGGCGAAGATAACAATAGCTTTACAGACTTTATAGCCCAGCGTGAGAGGGCGATTGCGCTGAATGCGGCTAAAAAGTCTGAAACCTTTAATAGCGTAGCGCAGAGCTTTAAGCGCATAAACAATATATTGCGCAAGGCTGGCTGGACAAAAGCTGATGTTGACAAAACATTATTTGAAACTGACGAAGAGGCGCAGTTATTTGCTCGTCTGTCTGATTGCAAGGGTGCTGTAGAGGCGGCAGCTAAAGCTAGCAAGTGGAGTGCGGCTATTGGCGAGCTAGAAAAACTGGCTGCTCCGCTTGATGCATTTTTTGAAAAAGTTATGGTAATGGCACAGGATGAAAAGTTGCGGAATAATAGGCTTGGGCTACTCGTTTCATTAAAGAAACTCTTTGCTTGTATTGGGGATTTGACTAAATTATCATAGCTATGAAACCTAAAATAAGCGTAGTAATAGGCAATTTTGACGGGATGCACCTAGGGCATCAACTATTATTTAACGTTGTGCTAAAGCTGGCGGAGGAGCACGGTTTTACTCCTGCGGTGGCAACTTTTAGCCCACATCCAGCGAAAATCTATTCAGATGTAAAACTTATCTATACTGAGGAGCAGAGAGAGGCTTTAATCAGAGCGTGTGGTATTAAAGACTATAACGTTATCCCGTTTGATAAAGCTTTTGCTACACTAACCCCAGATGAGTTTTTGATTGAATATCTAGTTGGCAGGCTAAATGTGGGTGCGGTTGCCGTAGGTAGCGATTTTCATTTTGGCAGTCATAGAGCTGGCACTCCTCAGTTATTAAAAACGTTTTGTGAAGAACATGGGATAATATGCCACGTGTTAGATAAACTATCACTTGATGGAAATATCGTTTCCAGCACTGCTATTAGAGATGCTTTAGGGCGGGGCGATATAGGACTTGCAAATAGGTATCTTGGGCGGGATATGGAGTATATCGGCAGGGTGGTTGAGGGGGATAGGATTGGGGCAACTATCGGCTTTCCCACAGCGAACTTGCAAGTATATAACGAGCAACTGCCTGCTGACGGCGTATATGCGGGTTATGTCGTTATTGAAGGACAGTGTCGCCCCGCTATGGTATATGTCGGCTTACGTCCTACGCTTAAAACTAAGTTAGAGCGTAGATTTGAGGTTCATATCATAGACTACACACCTGAAAAATCGCTATATGGTGCTACTCTGCGGGTATCTCTCACGCACAGGCTACGTGGCGAGCGCAAATTTAACTCGTTAGATGAGTTGCAGGCACAACTGCGTATTGACAAAGAAGCGGCGTTATTATGTTAATGAGATTTGCGGTTCTTTTGTGTATTGCCACATTATGTGCTTGCGCCGTTTTATCGCCACAATATGAACAGCTCTATGCAGGCAGGGCAAGTGTAGGTGATGAAAGCGAGAATAAGCCTGATGTAAATGAACAGGTCGCTAGACTTTTTGCTAGTGTGGCGACTAGCAATAGTGAAACTATTTGTAGCTATAAAGGGCGGGCAACTCTCACGTATAATGACGGCAGTTCCAGTGTGTCTAGCCCTGTTGTTATGTCAAAGGATTGCTCTGATAACGTTAGTATGATGTTCAGCGCAATGGGTATGCCCGTAGCAAGCGTTGCAATCACAGCTGACAGCTATAAAATCACCTCAAAAGGACGCGATGCCACAGGCGATGCCATAATAAACAGCTCTAATGTAGAAGATGTTCGTTTATTTATCAGCTATATGAGGCTACCTGCGCCGCTACCGGACGATACTTTTCAGCTATACTATGATAAACGTGCTAAGGGGCAGGATGCCCTCTATATGTTTGTCAGCAATACGGAGACTATATCAGTATTGCCTGATTTTAAGGTGAGCAAGGTTCAGAAGGGTTATTATACTATCAACTATGAATGGGTGCAAGGCAAGCTAGTGGCTATGTCGCTGGAGAAGGGGGGTGTGAGCTATCGGATTAGCTTTGCTAATGCGTGGAGGCTCAAATGACAAGAGCTAGTTATGCTAAAATAAATTTATTCCTGCATGTTTTAGGCAAACGTGCAGATGGCTATCACGATATATATACGCTATTTTATGGAATAAATCTGCACGACGATATTGAGATTATACCTGCCGAGAAAACGAATATCCTCTACGCTGATAATAGCATTAAGATTTACGGGCGAAACATAATAAATGAAGTTGACAATCTGCTACGCAGGGAGTGTGGCTTGACACAGCACTTTGAGGTAAGGCTAAATAAGCGTATTCCCATAGGGGCAGGACTTGGCGGTGGTAGTAGCAACGCTTGCACCTATATGCAGCTGGTAAATGAGCAAGCTCATCTGGGGCTAACTACCGATGATATGCGGCAGTTATTGGTTAGGTTGGGTTCTGACACTGCGTTCTTTTTATATCCGCCTATGGCACTTGGCGAGGGCAGGGGGGAGTTGCTAACACCTATAAAAGATGCACCTAGACTAAATATCCTAATGGCTAATCCTAATATATTTGTCAGCACGGCTAGCATATATGGAGATGCAAATTTGAAGTTGACAGAAAAGGGGAACTTACCTAAAATACCTGAGCGGTTCACGTTAGATTGGCTGGTTTCTAATATGAAAAATGATTTAGAGCAGCCAGTTTTTATGAAAGAACCACTCGTAAAACAGTTAAAAGATGAACTACTCAGCTCGGGTGCGCTGAATGCGCTGATGAGTGGCAGTGGTTCAACTGTGTTTGGTGTTTATCGGGACTGCGCTAGCCTTGACAGAGCTTATGATGCATTGCGGACAAAGTATGCTAGCTATAAGTTCTTTAAGTGTGTGGCAGATTAAAAAATGTGAGGGTGGGGGTGGCACTGTGGATTTCTTAATCTTTTCGTGTAATTCAAACAGGGCGTTGGCTGAGGGGATAACTGCTAATCTTGGTATGAGGCTTGGTGCCGCTATGGTGAACAAGTTTTCAGACGGAGAAATCAACATTAAAATCAATGAGAGTGTGCGTGGCAGAGAGGTTTTTATTGTTCAATCTATTTGCACTCCGTCTGATACGCACCTTATGGAGTTAATGATAATGACTGATGCTCTCATGCGGGCATCTGCCGCTAGTATCACCGCTGTAATACCATATTTTGGCTATTCTAGGCAAGACAGGATGGTTGAGCCACGCGTTTCTATTACGGCGAAGTTGATTGCAAATCTATTGGCAAAAGCTGGCATAAACCGTCTTGTCACTATGGACTTGCATGCGGGGCAGATTCAAGGCTTTTTTGATATACCTGTTGATAATCTTTATGCGATGCCCGTTATGTCGCGCTATTTGAATGAAAAATTTACAGACCATTCCTCATGCGTCGTAGTTTCTCCTGATGCGGGCGGTGTAACTAGGGCTAGAGTCCTTGCTAAACACCTAAACTGCCCGCTTGCTATGGTTGATAAACGCAGGACAGGACCGAATGTCGCTAAGGCTATGAATGTAATCGGCGATGTTGAGGGGAAGTATGCTATTATTATTGACGATATGATTGATACGGCTGGCACGTTGGTAGAGTCATCAAATGCAATCCTTAACAAAGGCGCAAAGGGTGTGATTGCCTGTGCTACGCACGGGGTGCTATCGGGTCCTGCGTTGGAGCGCATAGCGTCAAGTGGGATGGACGAGGTTGTCATTACTGATACTATTCCGCTTACTAACAGCGTATCAAAGATACGGCAGTTGAGTGTGGCTAGCCTGTTTGCAACATCTATTGAGCGCATATACAAGAAAGAGAGCATTAGCTCATTATTTGATAGCTAGAATGTTGTCTTTAATCGTTGGGCTTGGCAACCCAGGCGACAAATACAAGCTGACGCGCCACAATATAGGTTTTTTATCAATAGATGCACTTGCTGCTCGGCTGGGACTTGAGTTCAGAGAACAGTTCAGCGGGCTATGTGCTGACTTCATAGCCAATGGGCGCAAATGCTATCTGTTGAAGCCGCTTACCTTTATGAACCTTAGTGGCGAGTCTGTTGGTGCGCTTGCTAGGTATTATAAGATAGAGCGGGCGAACATTGCTGTTATTCACGATGATTTGGACTTCCCATTTGCTAGGTTGAAGTTACGCAACGCTGGCTCTGACGGCGGGCATAACGGCTTGAAGTCTATTATTGCACAGCTTGGCGGACAAGACTTTAAGCGGTTTCGTATGGGCGTAGGAGGTTTGCCACGTTCAGAACTGCGCGAATATATGGCAACTTACGTTCTCGCAAACTTCACCGCCGATGAACAAGCAAAACTACCAGACTATACCTCACGTTGTGCCGATGCTGTTATGTGTGCACTCAACGAGGGCTTTGATGTAGCGATGAATAAGTTTAATACTGCAATGTCGCTTGTTCCCTAGAATAGAGGGTGAGAGAATGCACTTGCAACTTTAACTAGTATACGTTATACTCTATCATAATGACTGAAAAACGACTAAATGAATTGCTAGCTAAGCTCAAGCAACGGATATCTGCTCTACAGGAACGCTGGTGTCCGCGCATTAAAGAGTTTCGGGAGCGCGTTACACTGCGGCATGTTTTGCTGGGCGTGGGGCTAGGTTGTGTTGTTGGCGGTGCAGTGCTTGTGCTGGTGCTAATCGGCATTGCTGCAACGTTGCCCTCTGTGGAAGACATCTCTAAATATCGCTTTCTGCAACCATCTATCGTGTATGATGTCAAGGGGCGTGTTATTGCAGAGCTGGGTGTTGAGCGCAGATACCCTGTTCCCATTAAGGATATGCCATTGTCAATTCGCCAAGCGGTGGTGGCGGTTGAAGATTCACGCTTTTATGAACATAGCGGCATAGATTTTGTGGGCATCGCCCGTGCAATGCTGAGCAATATAAAAGCTGGCAGATTTGCTGAAGGGGGGAGCACCCTTACTCAACAGCTGGTGAAAAACATTTATTTGTCGTCAGATAAGAAACTAATACGTAAGTATAAGGAAGCTGTGCTTGCTTATAGGCTAGATAAATATTTAACGAAAGATGAGATACTGGAATATTACCTCAACTTCGTCAACTTCGGGCGTGGCGGTTATGGTCTTCAATCAGCAGCTATTAACTATTTTGGCAAGAATGCTAAAGATTTAACGCTACCAGAGGCGGCAATGCTTGCTGGCATACCAAAATCACCAAGGATTTACTCTCCGCACCAGAGCATTGAACGGGCAAAGCAACGGCGCGCTCATGTGCTATATAGAATGTATGAGGATGGCTATATTACCGAGCCTGAATATTTAGCGGCTACAGATGAACCTATAGTTATCATAGATAACCCGCCAAATCGTGTTCGCAGTTCGGCGTATTTTCTAGACTACGTGTTGCGCTTTCTGACAGACGAGTTAAAGATAGCTGACCCGCAAAATAGCGGCATTATAGTCCATACAACGCTTGATATAGACCATCAGAGCGAGGCTGAACGGGCGATGGAAAAGAATCTTATTACAGCGGCTAAAGCCATAGGCTATTTCGGTCCCGCTGTTACGGCAAAGAACGTGGCATCTGCTACCACAGTGGAGTTGGTAGAGGGGGCGGATGCATCAGTTGTGCCGCTGTCAGCTGAACTGATAATGCGTGTGCCTCCGTATTTAGAGCGACTGGGCTACAAACGTGCACGTATCCTTGCTGTGGAAGACCAGCGTCTGCAAATAATGGTGGACGACAAAACGCCCGGTGTTATAGTGTTAAAAGATAACCGTTGGGCGCATATAGCACCAGCCAACAACGTGTCGTTGAATAACTTTCACAGTATTTTAGCCGAGAACGATATAATATATGTTAGTCCTAAAAAAGGCTCTGCTAGTGAGTATCTGTTGGAGCAGGACCCGCCTATAGAGGGTGCGCTCCTATCGGTCAACCCTCAGAGCGGGGCGATACTTGCAATGGTAGGCGGGTTTGCTTTTGAGCGTTCTATGTTTAATAGGGCATGGCAGGCAAAGCGGCAAGTCGGCAGTATCTTTAAGCCACTAGTGTATTCTACTGCACTTGAGCATGGGATGCAGGCTATGGATAAGATGTTGGATGCCCCAATAATAGTTTCTCCAGATGAAAAGGGGAGGATATGGCGTCCTAAGAATGACGAAGATAAATATTTTGGCGAAACAACATTAAAAGAGGGGCTTACCCGCTCGCGTAATATAGTGACTATTCGTGTGGCAGAGAAGATAGGTATCGGCAATATACTAGAATACGCCCGCCGTTTCGGTATAGTATCGGAATTGCCTGCGGATTTGTCTATAACAATCGGGTCGGGCACGCTATCGTTAATGGAGATGGTTTATGCGTATTGCACATTCCCGAACCTTGGCACGCGTCCAGAGCGTCCGTATTTCATAACCAAAGTTGAAGACATTGACGGCAATGTGCTGTTTGAAGCTGAAGTGCCGTCCCAAGTGAATGTAATCCGTCAAGAAACTGCGCAAGTAATGATAGATGTATTGATGAACGTAGTTGAACGAGGCACTGGATACCGCGCTAGGGCTATCCCGCGCCCAGTGGGAGCTAAAACTGGCACTACTAACGAAAATCGCGATGCATGGTTTGTGGGTTTTCTGCCGAATCTATCAGTTGGGGTGTGGATGGGCTTTGACGATTTCAGCTCGCCGTATTCGGTAGGCTATGGCTCGCCGGTATCAGGTCCTGTATGGGTGGACTACGTGTCAGCCGTGTTGCCACGCTTACCTCGTGAAGTATTCCCTGTGGCTGGTAGCGGCGTGCTCTATCGCAAAACCGATATGAGCAACTGGGAAGCAACAGACGATATTCTGCCAAGCGAAGACATATCGTTTGAGCCGTACATACTGCGCTGATTCCATAGTTGCACGACCAACTACATCAATCTGCACAATTTTTTTTTATTTTTATAAAAAAACATTTGACTTTTTAATTATTTTGTTTCATATTCATTTCTAGTTTTAATCATTTTATTTTTTAATGATTATTCATTTTAATGATTGGAGTAGATTATGATGTTGAAACCGACCTTGAAACGTTGTTTGTTGTTCGTGCTATCCTTGTTTTTACTGACGAGCAGGCTGGTATTTGCGCAACCGTTAGCTGATAAAACGGCTACGCCGCTGGAGGTGTCTTTGCAGGACGCCGTTGCTAGTGCCATACGCACCAATGAGGACGTCACTATTGCTGAGTTGACCTTAAAACGGGCTGAAGCTGTCATCAGGGAAGCTAAATCAGCCCGTTGGTTCAATGTAGAGGCTACAGGCAGATACCAGCGGGCAACCAGCCACGCCACAGACGAAAGCCCCACCACAGGCTACATTGCTGGTGCTAGTGTTAATTTAGTCCAGCCACTATTCACGTTCGGTACGATTTCTAACGCTGTTAAAGCTGCTAGTATCGCGGGAGAGATGGCGCAATATCAACATCAGGACTATATCAGAGAGCTTACACATAGCGCAAAGGTCTCTTACTATCAGGCGTTATTAGCAAGCGAACAGTTGCGACTTGCTGAGTTGTCGCTTAGTAATGCGTTGAATAGCAAACGACTGATAGAGAACTCCTCATCTGTCCGCATAGCACAGAGCGATTATGTTAAAATTTCATCAGACATCGCTATGCGTATGGTAGAGGTGGAGAAAGCTCGCCTAGAACGCGATAGAGCACATAGATTGCTATCTATCATCTGTGGCTACGAGGAAGATATTGTCCTGTCGGATAAGCTAACGTTCAACACTGCACAGGCAAGTGAGCTATCGGCTAGCGCATTACAAGTGGCACTTAAAGCCAATCCTACGCTGAATATGCTGGCTAAAGAGAGTGAACTTCACGAGGCTAGCGCAAAGGCAGCATTTGGTGGACACCTGCCAACCTTGTCGCTGTTAGCCGGCTGGGAGGGGAGCAGTGCGAGTGATAAGTTTGCCAAGACTAGCGGAGATGAGCTACACAACAGCGAGACTGGCTATGTGGGCGTTCAATTGAGCGTGCCATTATTAGACGGTGGCAGGGCGCGGGCACAAGCGGCACAGAAGCGGGCAGATGCGCTGATAGCCAAGACCACCTACAATAAATCTCTGCGGTATATGAAGCAAGATTTAGTTGATGCTGTTGAACGCTACAACAGGTATCTAATGATATATCAGAGTGAAGAGAATGCTATTAAACTGGCTGATAGGAGCTATAATATGTCGTTATCTCGCTTTCGCACAGGGCAGACCAGTGCAACGGAGTTGAATGACGCGGAACAGGGGTTGTCATCTCTGCGGCTAGCCCATTCATTTACAATATTTAGCATATACGAGGCTCTATCAAATATAGAGAAGCTCGTTGGAGGGACCTCAATATGATACGTTCATTTGTTAGACGACCGACTACCACGTTAATGTTGGTGTTGTTCTTAGTAATACTAGGTATCGCCTCTATCAGGGGGATGGCTATTGAAGATTCACCGCCGATAGATTTCCCGTTAGTAAGTGTACAGGTGTTATACCCTGGTGCATCGCCTTACGATGTGGAGAACGACCTTGTTAAGCCCATAGAGGATGCTGTTTCAGAAATATCTGAACTGAAAAACATCAAAAGCACTAGCTATGAAAATATGGCTTTTATAATGATAGAGTTCAACATCGGCGTTGACACCAACGTAAAGGTGCTGGAGGTAAAAGACAAGGTTGAACGTATACAAAACGACTTCCCCGCCTCTACGGAGAAACCGATTGTCTCTAAACTTGATATAATGGCATCGTCTGTTGTGGATATAGTCTTAGCAGGGGATAATTACAGTTCGCTTGAGCTATACAACTATGCAAACGATATCCTAAGACCGCAACTTAATGCTATAAAGGGGATTGCCAGCGTAGAGATATTTGGTGGCGAGGAGCGGCAGTTTAATGTGCGGCTTGATACTGATGCGATGAAGAGCTACTACATCACCATAGCCGACGTGATAAACGGGCTTAGTATGTATAATATTGATATGGCGGCGGGCGATATCAAGAATAGCAACGTAGCGGTGAGCGTCCGTTTTGCGGGCAATATCAAGAACGAAGAAGACCTGAAAAATATGAAACTTGCCACCGTTGAGGGGCAGATATTCCGTCTGGCTGATATCGCCACCGTTGAAGATTCTATTAAAGATATAGAAACAGATGCATATCTTAACGATAATCGCTCGCTCTATCTATCACTCAAAAAGGTGACTGACGGCAATGCTGTGGAGATTGCGGGTGGGCTTGCTAAAATTATGCCTAAGTTGCAGGCTGCGCTGCCACAGGGTATGGCTATGAGCATTGCTAACGATAGCACTGTCTATACAATAGAGAATACACTCAATACCTTTCGCGATATTTTATTTGGAATGTTCCTTACAGTCATAGTGTTGCTGGTGTTCACATCTAATGTGCGGATTACGTTCGTTACCATAGTAATCGTCCCAGCGGCACTCATCGCCAACTTTTTTACGATGAGTCAGTCGCACTTCACTATCAATATGATGACGCTTTTAGCGATAGCATCGGTGCTAGGCACACTCATTGCAAATGCGCTTATCATTATAGAGGGAGCACTTGTGCGGTTTAATCGCGGGGAATCCCCCGAAGACGCTGCTGTCAATGGCACAACAGATGTGGTGGCAGCAGTGTTTGCCGCTACGGGCACAAACTTGGCAGTGTTTATCCCCCTTAGTATGATAAGTGGCGTTATGGGGCTATTTATGAGGCAGTTTGGGCTTACTATTGTGTATGCTACTGTTCTTTCAATAATAATGTCCTTTTCGCTTACGCCGATGATGATAGCGCAAATGCTCACAGAAAAGGGGAAACGGGAAGAGAACAAGATTGCCTCGTTCTGCATAAGGCAGTATAAAAAGTTCTTTGACCTCGTAGTTGTCTATAAAAAGACTGCACTTGCTATAAATGTTGCCCTTATAGTGTTGATGTTCAGTATGTCTCACTTTGTAGGCTCTGAATTTGACACGAAGAGTGACACAGATGAGATTGCCATAGATATGAAAACGGATGAAGGCTCTACAATAGAGAAAACAATCGCTAAATCAAAGGAAGTTATTAGTATAGTCCAAAAATATCCTGAGGTAAAAAGCGTTGTTACTAAAATCGGTGGGAATGGGGTAATCAATTCATCGCTAATCTTGAAACTCGTCCCGCTGAAGAGCGGACGTGTGAGCGACTTAGTCCTAATAAGCAGGGCGGAAAAAGACCTAGCGGGCATTGACGAGGTTGAGCTGACGGTATCACAGGCAGACTCACACGGCGAGCCTGATATAACCGTAAACGTATATGGGCAGGACTATAACACTATCAATAAATACAGCGCAATGGTTATGGACAAGATGCGCGCAACAGGAACATTTCGCGCGATAACTTCAACGTCCCGTCCGCCGAAACGCGAACGCAGATTTATCCCTAACCACACTAAAATGGACTTTTATGGTATTACTAATGCGCAAGTGGCACAGGCTCTGCGTGCGGCACTATACGGAGATACCTCTAACCAGATTAAGATAGAAGGGAAGAGCTATGACGTAAATATTACGCTTACAAATGAACAAAAGGACAGCAACAAACTATTTGATAACGTGCTAGTTGCCTCATATAAGGGACTTATACCTATATCAGCACTGGGGGAGGTAACAGAGCTGGACTCTACGTCTGAGCTGACCCGCTACAACCGCGAGCGTATAGTTGAGATAGAGGGCTACATCGGCAAAGGCGTTTTAAGTGATGCTGAGAAGTTGCTCACAGATGAATTAAAGAGTATAGAGTTTGAGGATGGCTACGGTTACAGGTTTGGCGGGGCATCTGAAATGGCAGATGAGAGTATGGCGAGTATGGCTGTGGCGTTTCTGCTGGCGATAATATTTACATATATGTTGCTTGCGGCGATAATGAATAGTCTATTGCATCCATTTACCATATCGCTCGCTATCATTCCAGCTTTTGCGGGCGTGTTTGTTGGGCTACTGGTGACAGGCGGCACAATGAACATCGGTTCAATGATATCTATTATTATGCTAGTTGGCTTGTCGGTTAATAATGAAATATTGGTAGTGGAGCAGGCAATTACGCTAATGCGTAATAAGGGCAACTCTGCTGATGAGGCGTTATGGTTTGGCTACAAAGATAAACTCGTGACGATTTTAATGACATCTATTGCCATTATAGTTGCAACGCTACCGCAAATGTTCTCTACAAACGCCACTATATCATCTATGGGAACGGTACTTGTGAGCGGACTGTTCTTTTCGCTGATATTCACGTTCACCCTTACGCCTATGGTATTCATATATATGGAAAGGTTTAACGAGTGGTTCAAGGGCGTTAAAATTATAGGCAAGCTAAAAACAGAACTGCATATAATTGCGCCCTATATGCGGCTTACACGAGTTCGGTTGAAAAAATTTGCTAGAAAGATATAATGAGGGAGGAGAGGTTTATGCCTAAAAAAACAGATATACTAAATGATAATATGCGAGATTTAATGCGTGGAGGGGGGGGTGAATTGCATTCAAACGTAGTAACTCCGCGTAAAGCAGCGTTAACGAATCTACTCCGAGGTGGCGGGAGCGACTTCGCGGGAACCACATTCGCTGAGCATGAAGAGTATCTTATGGAACAAATTAAATCGGTTTCTAACAGCGATAGCAGTGATGTTTCAAATAACATGGTGAAGGAAGTTGAAAGAAATCTGCTTATTATGCACCTATTAGCCCATAGTTTAGGCAGATTTATCCATGAGGAATACGACCAGCAACGACTGAAAATATTGTTTTTGTTGCATCACATAGGGCAGGAGCGGCTGAAGGTGCTGGCTGAGAATATGGGAATGTCCACATCTAACCTATGTATAGTCCTTGATAAACTAGAAAAGGATGGCTTTGTTGCTAGGCGAACCGATGAGAAAGACCGTCGCAATAGATATTATGCTATTACGGCGCAAGGACTAGAGGAGCTTGATAGATGCCGCCAAGAGATGCGTGGCGTAATGGCAAAGATGTTTGCTTCGCTTGAGCTAGATGAACGGGAAATCGTTTATAAAGCGTATCATGAATTGAACAATGTGTTGCAAAAATATGCCTATAAACTGCATGGGGAGCATACTGAATAGTTCACTTGCCTATTCTGTGTATTTGCGTTAGTTGTTGTTTGGTGTTATGGTTGACTGGGGCTTGGTAGCAGAGCCATTCAAGGCACTGTCCCCGCAAACGGAGATAAAGGTGATATAGTATGCTGATGAATACGCAAGAATACCTATCTATAGTTGATAACATCAAGACGCAGATTGCCTCTGCTCAGCAACGTGCATTAGCCAGTGCAAACCGTGAACTGGTTGCCCTTTATTGGAAGATTGGAATAGTTATCAACGAACGAAAGACGTGGGGCAACAAACTTATAGTCAATCTAGCACGAGATATTCATACTTCTTTCCCAAACCTGCGCGGTTTTTCAGAGAGAAACCTAAAATATATGGCTAAATTTGCGATAAGTTATGGAGATACTGAAATTGTGCAACAGGTGTTGCACAATTTGCCATGGCGACACAATATTACCTTGATAGATAAATTGGATGATGAAGAACAACGCATCTGGTATGCAAAACAGTCGCTGGAAAACGGCTGGTCAAGCAACGTCTTGGATATGCAGATTGATAGTGAGCTTTATAAACGCCAAGCCATTGCGGATAAAACTACAAATTTCAAGGACAGATTGCCCGCTCCGCAGAGCGATATGGCTCAACAAGCATTAAAAGACCCGTATATATTTGACTTCATAGAAGCCCGCAAAGGTATTATGGAACGTGAGATTGAAACCGAGCTTGCAGGCAAGCATATTACAGAGTTTTTGCTGGAACTTGGTGCAGGCTTTGCCTTTGTAGGTCGTCAGTATCATTTGGAGATTGGGAACACAGACTTTTATATTGACCTGCTGTTCTATAACCTAAAGCTCAAGTGCTATGTCGTTATTGAGCTGAAAGCTAAAGAGTTCAAACCAGAGTATGCTGGGAAACTGAATTTTTATATATCAGCAGTTGACGATTTATTGAGGAAAGAGGGGGACAACCCGACTATCGGTATTTTGCTTTGCAAAAGGAAAAATAAGCTCATAGCCGAGTATGCCTTAAAAGACATCAACAAACCGATTAGCGTGAATGAGTTTAAGCTATTAGAAACTCTACCAGAAGAGTATGAAAACATACTGCCTACGGCGGAGGATATAGAAAACCGCCTCAAATTGCCACTAGAATAATGGGACAAATAATGAAACTTCAGTTAGGCTACGCCGCCATCAGAACTAGGGGTAAGCCTGAATAGTTCACTTGCCTATTCTGTGTATTTGCGTTAGTATGTTGCCAGCATATTATATTTATGGTGATTTATGGAGCAACATAGGCTACAAAAATACGAAAGCCTGCTAGCCAATCAGCAACAGGCTTTTGTCAGCTACTTCAAGGATAACGAAGACATCAATGGTGTAGTTAGCAAATACGCCGATAAAACCGCTGACGAGTTGCATGGCACTAGCTATATGCACACGGTAGCTGGGCGTATTATGGCTGAACGCTCGTTTGGCAAGACGTCTTTTTTATCTATAAAAGACCGCACAGGTTCTATACAAATCTATATCAGACGCGATACTCTGAGCGAGGATGACTACAAGGTCTATAAACTTTGCGATGTGGGGGACTTTATTGCGGTCTCTGGCAATATATTTCGCACTAAGACTAACGAGCTATCGGTGGCGGCTTGCACCTTTAAGATATTGACTAAATCACTGCGCGACCTGCCAGAGAAGTGGCATGGGCTGAAAGATATTGAATTGCGTCACCGCCACCGCTACGTTGACCTGATAATGAATGCTGATGCAAAGGACACGTTTCTAAAACGTAGCCTCATAGTAAAATATCTGCGTGAATATTTTGATAGAAAAGGTTTTGTTGAAGTAGAGACACCTATGATGCATGCGATAGCTGGTGGCGCAACAGCAAAACCATTTATCACGCACCACAATGCACTTGATGTGGATTTTTATATGCGCATAGCTCCAGAGTTGTATTTGAAGCGACTTGTTGTGGGGGGCATTGAACGCGTATTTGAAATCAACCGCAATTTTCGCAATGAGGGGATGGACGTTCGTCATAACCCAGAGTTCACAATGCTTGAGTGGTATATGGCATACACCGATTACAACGGGCTGATGGATATGGTAGAGGAGTATTTTGTAGAGATTGCCACTAAAATCAACGGCAAACCTGTGGCGTTCCTTGAAGATGCTGAGACGGGTGAACTCACAGAAATAGACCTATCAGGCAAGTGGGAGCGACTCACTATGGAGCAGGCACTCGCAAAATACGCTGGTATTGATGAAAAAAAATTGCAATCCGCTGATGAAATAGCTGAACTATTAAAGAAATATAATATAGAAAAGAAGACTGGCTGGGGCATGGGGCGGATGGTGATGGAATTATTTGAAGCGTTGGTGGAAGCCAAGCTCATTAAACCAACGTTTATTATTGACTACCCGAAAGAGGTGTCGCCACTGGCAAAATCAAAACTTGATAACCCTGATATAACAGAGCGATTTGAAATGTTTATAGGGGGGATAGAGCTTGTTAATGGTTTTAACGAGTTGAACGACCCGTTTGACCAAAAGGCGCGCTTTGAGCGGCAAGTTGCTGAGCGTGAGGGCGGGGACGAGGAGGCGCATATGATGGATAGCGACTACGTCACCGCACTTGAATATGGTATGCCGCCTACAGCTGGTGCTGGTATGGGGATAGACAGGTTTGTTATGATGCTGTGTGGCAAGCGCAATATTCGCGAGGTTATACTATTCCCGCATATGCGTCCAGAATAATTAAGCGGCTATGGGAGCAAACAGCTACGGGCAATACTTTACCGTTACCACTTTCGGCGAGTCACATGGAGGCTGTATAGGTGTAGTTGTGGATGGTTGCCCCGCTGGGCTTGAAATTACTGAAAAATATATTGATAATGTTTTAGAAAAACGCCGTGCTTCGCAAGCCATGCATTCTACCACGCGTATGGAGCCTGACTTAGTTGAGGTGATATCTGGCGTGTTTGAGGGAAAGAGCACAGGCGCACCTATCACGCTAATTATTCGCAATACAGACGTTAGAAGTGGCGACTACGAGTCGTTAAAGAGCTTATATAGACCTGGACATATTGACTGGACGCATCAACAGAAATACGGACACTACGACTATCGCGGTGGCGGCAGGGGTAGTGGCAGAGAAACAGCTGCAAGGGTGGCTGCGGGTGCAATAGCAAAGCTTATCACAGACAGAGCGAAAGTGGAGTGTCAGGCACGTGTTGTGCAGATTGGTGGCATCGCTATTGGCAATACAGGAGCGATAGAAAGATTGTATAGTGAATTAAGGGAACAGGGCGACAGTGTAGGCGGGCTGATAGAACTAGTTGTAAAGAATGTTCCAGTGGGGCTAGGAGAGCCTGTATTTGACAAGCTCAGCGCACAGCTTGCTTATGCTATTATGGGTATCCCTGCTGTAAAGGGTGTTGAAGTAGGCAGCGGGTTTGAGAGTGCAAAGATGAGGGGCAGCGAGCATAACGATAAGATGAGAGATGGAAAATTTCTAACAAACAATGCTGGTGGTATATTAGGCGGTATCTCTACAGGGGCTGATATAGTCCTGCGAGTTGCTGTGAAGCCTCCGTCAAGCATATCTATAGAGCAGGAAACCATTACAAAAGACGGGCGAAACACTACATTTAAGCTAGCGGGCAGACACGATGTTTGTATAGCTCCGCGCGCAGTTGCAGTGGTAGAGGCTATGGCGTATATTACGCTAGCAGACTTTATGGTGCGCTAATGTTTATATTCAAAGTGTTATATTTTCTTGTTGCACTATGCATAGCGGGTTCTATCTACTTTTTAGTGGCAAAGCCACCCACGCTCACCTCTCCGCAGCAAGATAATGCCATAACTGCTGCCAATACGCCCATATCTAACAGCGGACGCCCAGCACTAGACACGGCAAGATTGCGTGCGCAGGCTGGTGATATTACGCGGTTTTGCGGAGACAACCTAGAATGCAGGGCGGTAGTGTTATTTAGACGTGTAGTTGCTGACTTTAGGGATATAACGCCTCAAGCTGCCGCTACATTGACGGAATATATGGAGAGCGTGGGGCTTGATGTGAGGATAGCAAAGGCTGATGACGGCAGGGACTACCCTCTAGCTTGCGGGCTATCCAGCGACAAACTATATGAATACGTTCGCGATGATGAACTGAAAACTCCGCTTTATAGCGATACTATGCTAGTTGCGGGCAAACAATATTGGGTAAAAGCGTTAAATGTTACGTCAAAAACAAAATTAGCTATTAAAGTTAAATCTAATGTAGCGGTGGATGTCTATATGGTTGATAAGCCTGTGGGCATTGAGCTAGACAAAGCAACTTGTGTGGCAAAGGGGCTTGCTGACGATATTGTAGAGTGTGTAGTTGGTAGTAGCGGCACGTTGGTGCTCTACGTGCCAGCTGATGCTAATATTGGTGTATCAATAGCTGTAATGCCGTTAGAACGTAAAGATGTAGTGAGCATATCATACAGAAACGAGCGGTGCATTCCATTTGACCCAAACAACCGCATTAGCGCAATGTATCAGGGGATAGTAAGGCGGTAATGCGCATCTAATGTTTCATAGCTTATATCATGCTCTGTAGTTTCAAGAGTTGTTTTTTGCAATTATTATATAGGTTGAGTGTCAGCACGGAGCGGAAAACTTCTGGTCTTGCCGCCACTTCAATTGCTGTTTGCGGTGTGTTGCCTGCCTGTTGCTGGCTATTCGGCTCTATTACTAATACGCCTGTGGGCGGATATTCCTGCCCGTTGATAGCTGCCTCCATAGCTGGCGTCATCTCTCCCATTACAGCACTTACGATAGTATCTGCCGTTTCCACCATCTGCCTTAACAGGAGGCGTCCGCTGTTGTCTTTATTTTGTCCAGCGGTCGGGTTGCTAGTCAGTTCAGCGAATGTGTCAGCCCCGGCGTTATATTCCCCTGGTGAGAATAGCACCGCATCATCATCGTTGCCTGAAATAGTGTGTGAGAGCAGGACAGGGTTATATATATCGTCTATAAAACTTTGGTTGATAATATCACGCAACACGTGTCGCCAGTCGCCATTGCCAACCGTTCCTAATGCTGTAAGCCTAGCAATAAATGCTGGGTCTGCCGCTAAGTCCTCTAATTTATTAAAAAATCCATCTAACCCGCCTTTTGGCTTTGAATAATCGTATAGTAGTGTCAAGAGTCCCATCTTTACGTTAGGGTTTGATGCTACGCCTATGCCGTATCTATCGGGATAACGCGTAGCGATGCTAAGTATTTTTAGCGATATTGACGGGTTTGCCAGCGCAGCATTCAGCTGTGTTAGCCTTGTTTGCTCGCTTTCTCGCTGCCATCCTTTCACAAATAGTTCATCGGGCACAAAGCGCGGGTTTTTTAGTGCATTAATGCGCACAGTTGCATCTTCATCGGCAATAAGTGTTGCAACTAGCCGCCTTGGAGTGTTCTTATTTCTAGCTACCCCACGCCTCACACACGGGTCGGGGTTATTGGCGTTATATTCCAGTGCATCTATACCGATAGTATGCCCAGCATATATGCGCTCGCGGTTGTCGCAGGAAGCCTCTGATATGGATGGTTCTATTATATTTATTAAAGCCTGCGTGATGTTCGGATTGCCTAAAAATGCAGAGCGCACGGCATAGTCGGCATCATTTGCAAACAATGTCATCATATCATCTGTCAAGTTAGGATTGTCGGCAACGGCTGCGCGCACTTGTGAATAGGAGTCCGCAACTGCCCTGCGGAGTTGTGGCAAGGTTAAATTAGGGTTGCTTGCGGCGGCAGCTCGCACATCTGACTCGCTGGAATTGAATAGTTCTTCAAGCAGTGCCGCCGTGATGTTAGGGTTAGCTGCTACATCGCTTGCGTATCCGCCGTATGCGAGCCGTTCAAGCTGAATGGTTGATAGAGGTGCTGAACGGGCAAGTTGCGCCCTCAACTCAAGTGCCTGAGGTTTGCCCGTGATAGCCGTTGCAATATCAGATAATGCAATTTTCTTGTCATCTTTATTGCCAGAGGGGAGCTTAAAGAAATATGCAGCAACTATCGCGCTTAAAACAATAGTGGCAATCGTTAGAAGTAGATAGCGAGTATTTTTAGTCATCGTTGCCTCACTTTTGCTGGTCTGCAGACGCATATTCGCCTAAATATTTCTTTATATACTCGCGCAAGTCGCGCTCTTGAAATAGTTTAAGTGCAGTGGTCAGTTGTTCGCCAGCTATACAGCTAGTAGCGTTTTCATATCGTTTAGGGATAATCCCTGTTTCTATGGCACTTGCTAGCAAACCCTGTTGCTTTTGCGATGTCCGTAGTTCAATGCCTTCAATGCCCGCTTGCAAAGTCTTCTCTACAAACTCTACCGCATAGCGAATATTGTTTTTCATATCTAATAGCATTGTCAGCATATTCTGCGTAATCATTACCAAGTCGCCGCGCTTGCGGTATAGGTAGAATGCACTGGCACCATCGGCTAGTTTAGCAACCTTTACCTGATATTCCAGTGGCACAGACGGGTCAAGCTCAGCGCGGGGATAAAGGTTGAAGTTTGCATCAGCAAGTTTGCGCTTGACGAGCTGGTTTGCTACCCTCATAAAGAGTGGCAACGATAACGCATTAGGCGATGAGTATTCGTTTTTTATTTGGAAATGCTGAAAATCATCGCTTACATCTAGTATTGGGTTATCCCCTGTGGGCAGAACGTCTATTAAATTAGTGCTGGATATGTCTCTGCTGGGGATTAGCACCACCTTGCTAGCTGATACAAAATAAATTTTGTTAACGTTATCAAGCGATACTAGCAGTCTGTTGCGCTCTCTGAGCGACAAAAGGTGCAGAAATAGGTTAAAGTCGCTAGGTTGCCCGATTGGGTGAATGAAGTCGCACTTAAACAGACCTATTTCGCGCCGCTCATAGCTTACCAGCCCTAGCAGTTGTTCCCCTGTTTCATTTGCGGCACTGCTCGGCTCATCAGTGATGACAATAATCCGCTCAATATCGTTAAGGTTGCTTAATTTATTAGCAAAGAGTGCGTTTATAGAATTATTGGCAAGATAGCTCACTAAATCGCTGTTAATATCAAGCGTGCCTTCCTGTATAACACTGTTTATAGCCGCCGAATATACGAAAAAATGCACCCGTCCCCCACTCTGCACTAGCAAAATGCCATCAGATATAGGTTGTTCGCTACTTGCTGGAACTGCGGCAAGCGTTTTAGCCGCCATTTGGTTCATCTCGCCTGTGTTGCTCATACCTATTACGTTTTTTTTGCTGACTGGGGATATATATTTAGGAGACTGAACAGCGGCTGCAATCTCCGCCTTTATTTTAACAAGTTCTTCTTCGGAGGGCATATCAGGCACCGTCATATCAAGCGGGTTGGAAACCGGCGGGGACGTAATAGTGCTAACGTCTATAGACATATTCCCAGTGATAGTTGTCTGGCAGGCGAGCCTGAAACCAGCATCAATGCTCATCTGCGCAAGGGATGCCCTTTCGCGCCTAGTAGGTGGTTTAAGCGATTGGTTGTCAATATATAGCTTGCACCTGCCACACTGACCGCCACCGCGACATAGCTGCTCAGGTATAATCCCCTCTTGAACTAGAAATTCGTATAAACTAGCACCCGTTTTAGCAGCTAATGAACGGTTCTGATTCTTTATAGTAATTGTTACATTTTTACTAAATAGTGAGAAAAACATACCCCTTCCCTAGCCATATTCAATACATAATGACTTGAAAAGTTAGCTGTGTCAAGTAGGGTATATTTATCTGCATGTGCTCAAAGACTATTATTACCTATTTATCAGTTGTAGTGCCATTTGCGGCAGTTGGTTAGCTTGTGCTAGCATTGCTGTGGCTGCATTCATCATTATCTGGTTCTTCGTGAAGTCCGCACTCGCCTTTGCCATATCAATATCCCTTATCCTGCTTGACGCCGCCATAATATTTTGCTGTCCGATAGATAACGATTTCAACGCATACTCCATCCTGTTGATACGAGAACCTATCTCCGCCCTCTGCTGCACTACATTTTTAATGGCAGCATCTATCTTAAAAAGTGCCCTCTGCGAATCAGGCAAGGTAGTCAGATATACATCATTTATCTCTAACGACACAGTATCAACCCTGCCTACGCTTATATCCATATACTGCCCAGCATTCGCACCTATCTGCGTATCAGTCTCCCTGTTCGCTATATGGATATACTGCGGGTCTAAATTTGCGTCCTGCTCAAATACTATATTGCCATCAGCACCCATCTTCGCACTGGTAATTATATTAGGGTTGAGCTTTATATTAACCCCCTTTATAACTCCCCTCATCATATAGTCTATTGATATATCACTATTGATATACTGCTCCGTATGCGCATCAAATACGTTCATAGTTATAACATCATTCTCAGACTGCTGTATCTGCTCTATGCTTAACGCCCTAAGAATATCTTCATCCGCTACAAAACGTATCTCTGAACTCCGACCCGTCATCGCCCCCTGCATAACAATAGTGCCCTTCACAGCATCGTTACCACCATTGCTACTAGCAGCTGTTACTAGATGTGCCAGTCTGCTAAGCTCAACATCGGGGTCGCCCATCTCTAGTGTTATAGCTATCGCATAAGCTATTTTATCGTTCAACTCCTGCACTGTGTTATACTTACCCAGATATATATCAGCAGTCTTGTTGTTGCCTAGCAATGTCAGCTTTCTAGTATTATCTAAGAGCATACGACCATCCGAATCTGTGAACTGCGCTACGTCCTTTAACATGGTGGTAGGCAGAGTATCGCTCTTCAGCAAATTCCCGAACGTCACAACGCCTGAAAAAACCGAATTACTAAAATCTCTCTCCCAGCTAACAGTTGATGTAACAAATTCACCATCAACTATATTAACAACCGTAAATGCGCCGCTACTAACAGCAGGGTCAAAAGGCATATAGGTTCGCCCTGACGTTGTTGTCGGGTAGGCAGTCAATGTGGCACTATCTCCTGCAGGTTTAACATCCATTGTTATGACGTAACCATAAGAGACAAAATTAGCTATAGTATACAGCACCTTGTCGCCAGCTTTAACAGCATTATTGACCGTCCACGTTAATGGTGCTGGTGATGAACTACCCCTAACCCTAAGTCCATTACTAAACGTAAGATTACTTGTAATAATTGTTATAATAGCACTTGATGTATATGTATAACTTGTGGTAATAGTCTCGGTTGCGCCCGTCATGGCATCTGTAAAGGTGAAGTTAATTGTGCCAGCGTTACCAGCCACATTGGCAATGTCCTCTTTAAATTCCATTGCTAAATATCCGGCATACTCTTGAGGGTATCCAGCAGTTGTGCCAATACCTATATCGTAGGCACCACCAAGGTCAAAACCTGTGCCATACACAGCAAAAGCATTTCTAATCTCATGATGCCCACCATTAGCGAATATCATAGTAGCATCTTTGAGTGCGCGCACATCGCCCGTGCCATTAAAGTTTATAAACCCGCTGGTGTTAGAAACAACTGATAACATCAAATAGTCACCCTCTACTACTGACATGATATTCGTCTTATACACAGCGTTCTGTCCCGGCTCTACACTAAACTCCAGCTTGTAGTTGCCCCCAGCAGGCGCACCCGTCAATATAACATCTATCCCAGCATTACTACTACTCCATAGCCCTGACGCATCACCCGATAACAACTTATGCGTATTAAAATCAGTCTCAACTGAAATCCTATCTATATCTGCCTTTAACTGTTCCAACTCCGCCTGCAATGCCCGCCTGTCATTAGCCGTAAACGTGGCATCCCCAGCCTCTACCGCTAACTCCCTCA
>NZ_BAAIHG010000018.1:0-22044 GCF_054655775.1 Candidatus Termitispirillum reticulitermitis
CGCCATGTTCTTTCATTTTAGAGTTGATTTCATCGGGATTGCCAAGCATTATGAGGCGTGCAAGTCTGTCTTTCACTATAGTTGCCGCCGCCTCAACCGTTCTAGGCTCTGTGCCCTCTGGTAGAACAATGGTCTTACGCAACTGACGCGACATCTCCTTAAAATCGCCTAAAATACTCATTTACTTAGTATAGCATAGGAAATATGAAATTTCTACTCATATCTTACATTTGCTTACCCATTGAAAGGTTGCCACAAAAATTTGACTTTATCATCTTACTTATGCTAACTTCAATCATTGTTTGATTTTATTATTTAAGGAGTTTCAAATGAACTTTCATCTTTCTGCTGCGGTTAGCATAGGTCTCCTTGCAGTTGTTTGGACGGCTGTTAGTCACCACATTGGTGGCTATCTCATCACTTGGGTGGCATTTTTCTCATGGGCTAGTTTCTTTGCCGTTGGTGGCAAGGGGAAAGGCTTTATTGAAGGTGGTCTCTCTAACTTGATTGGTGCAGGCTAGTATGAACTAATGAAAAATATTGTGGTGCTTGGAATTGGTAATTTGCTCTTATCTGATGAGGGGTTCGGGGTTCATGCGGTTAGAGAGTTGTCAAAATATACCTTTCCCGATAACGTATCAGTCTATGATGGTGGAACACTGGGACTACTCAGTGCGCCGCTCTTTGAGGGGTGCGATTTGTTGGTGTTGATAGACGCTGTTGCGGCTGACGGAGCGGCGGGAACTATTGTAGAGTATAGCAAAGACGATATAATGCTAGATAAAATACCTGTGAAGCTATCGCAACACCAGATAGGTTTTCAGGAAACGTTGCTAATTGCAGAGCTACGGGGGCAGTGCCCTAAAGAGATAATATTCTTGGGGGTAATTTCAGATAATATGAATGCAGGGGTGGAGCTATCGCCGGTGTGTAGAGAGGCACTAGACAAGGTTGTAGCTAGAGTGGAAGAAATCATTATGTCAGCCCCAAAATCTTTATGAATAGTCAAATAAAATCTTGACATGTTTTTAGTGTAATTGTATAAAGGTGTTATACAAGGATAAAACAAAAACATGAAAATCCTATCATTATATTTTCTGGAAAATAAAAGGAGTAAGGGAGGCTAGATATGAAAAAGGCGTTACTATTTGTGGTGCTATTATTTGTGGTGCTATTATATTTTGGAACACAAGCTTTTTTTGCGGGTGAAGCTAAATTTATAGTAGGACCTATTTCTGATGACGAAAGTTGGCTACGTATTCGCGATAAAGAGTGGCTTACGGAAATTAATGGTTTTGATTATACGAAAGTGTCTAAAATATATCTGGCTTATGGTGAAGGAGAGCTCTCTTTACTGCTGTATGGCGACTTAAAGATACCTATAAGTGCACACATTAGTAACAATATGACAAAAGCATGTATAGGGATTGGAATAGAGGGCAACAATCCTTTTAAGCTATTACCCAAAGATTGTAAATTTATTATAGGCGGGAGTAACTACGGTATTGATGGCAAAAAATCGTCTGCTCAATATTTGTGTGATAGTAGCGGCTGTAAAGAACTAGAGCCGATGCGTGGATTTTTTAGATATTTTAATACAGAGGGATTAAGTATGAAGGCTTTCATGGCTGCTCCACAAATAGATGAGGAAACAGAGAAGTTCTATTATAACTCATACGTTGATTTTGTGCCAAGTTTGGTTCAGGAGGTATATGTGAGTAAAACAGGGATGGACGGTGATTATAGTTTTATGGTATATAGAGACAAGAAGATATATATAGATTCCGCATCTGAGGAATGCTGGGGGATAAAAGTATCTAAATTAGATAGTTTGCCCAGAGGTTGCACTTTTCAACTGCAACGTACTCTTGCTATGCCACGCGATAATCGTCCATCTAATGAATATAGATATGCTAGAATGAGTTGCGATGAGACTGGCTGTAAAATTTATGAAACGATGAATTTGGAAGTAGATGGAGAGCCTTATGAGGTGGAATAATTAGGACTATATGATGACTAAACACACTATCAAGCTTTTGTTTTCCTCTCAGCTGGCAGATATAATACCTAGCGATATATTGCCGTTATTGCTTGAGTACAATACACACAGATTAGATATGGGAGCATCTTATGAAAGGTAAGCCAGCGATAGGAAACTTACTTCTGTTTGCTTCAGTTTCAATATTCTTGCTTGCGGGTTGTGCGACTCCTAGTAGAGAGGGGGTGCTTTATTTTAGTCAAGGGATAACGGATGGGGTGAAAGCTGACGATTGGCATACCGATGGTGAATATGGTCCTGAAGAAATAAATTATGTCGGGGTTGATGCAACAATATATATAACAGAATATATAGGGCTTGGCGTGGGTGTATCAATGACTTATGAAAAAGATATTTTCAGTGGCAATATCCCACATACTGGGGGCAATGAATTTAAGTTAGACCGTTTAACACGTGTGGTTGCACCTGTTACCCTTGTTTTAAGTTATCCAGTGGCTGATTTCTTTGATGTTTATGCTGGTGTTGGTTGGGCTTATGGTTATGATAGATTAAAATTTCGTAAGATTGCTAGCGATGGCACTACTGAATATGCTTTATCAGACAGATACAATGCTATTGTGTGTGAGTATGGCGTAAGATTTTATATTAAAAATATTGCTATCGGAGTTGGTGCTAAATATATTAAGGGACATTCTAATTTACTTTCTGGAGATGAAGATGATTGGGAAACTCGCCCATTTGATACGACTATTGATTCATGGGGCTGGACTTATGGGTTATCTATGGGAATGGCGTTTTAGAAAAAATTGAACCAAAAGCCATTTGACTTGGTATTCATAATGTGTTATAAAATATCTCGTAAGGGGAGACTAAAAATTTTCTCTACACTAGGCTTGAACCTTAAAGATTATTGAGGTGAAGTATGAATGCTGTTATTGAGAATATAAAGACGCGGCGCAGTGTCCGTAGCTACAAGGAAGAGTTGCCTAAAAAAGCAGACCTTGACGCTATTATTGATGCTGGGCTATATGCCCCCACTACTAAGGGGGAGCAAGCGCGCCACCTGCTAGTGATTAAAGGTATAGATAAAGTGAATGAGCTAAACGATATACTCAAGCGCGCTACCGCTAGTGCGGGCAAACCTGATGAGCAGATATATAGAGAGCGCGTCCTGCAAGACAACTACCACATAAGCTACGGTGCACCGGTTTTTGTGCTGGTGACTGCACCTAAAACGGGCATCACGTTTGCAGATGCAGACGGCGCAATAATATTGCAAACAATGTTCCTAGCCGCACACTCGCTAGGTATTGGTTCTGTATGGATAAACCAGCTACGCCCTGTAGCGGATGTGCCAGTGATGAGGGAGTTTATTAGCAAGCACGGCGTGCCTGCAGATTACAAGATTGTGGGCGGAGCGGCTTTTGGCTATGCTAGTAACCCCCCTGCTAATGTTGCGACTCGTAAAAATACAGTTTCTATATACGAATAGACATTGCGCTCAATATTTGCCATAGTTTCAATATATCTAGCCTATTTCGCACACGGAATACAGGCTATAACAATATCGCAGGGGCGAGATACATTTATAGCCCAGTGGGATACAGACCTTGCGGGGATTATGAATGTTATCGCTTTCACTGGTATGGGAAAGCTATTTACTATCCTGCTGTTCGGCGAAATATCTGACAGACTAGGCAGAAAACCGATGATGATTCTAGGCAGTATCGGCTATGTGCTGTTTTTCACTGGGCTTGTAGGCACGGATAGTTATGTTATTGCGTGCCTATTTGCCTTTTTAGGTGGTGCGTCAACGTCGTCTTTTGATAGTGCCGCATACCCCGCCTTGCAGGAAATATTCCCGATTAGATACTCAACATCAGCACTGGTTTTGTTAAAAGGGGCAATTGCGCTGTCGGGAATGTTCTTCCCCCTGCTGGTCGGACTGCTATCTAATAGTGAGGCTTATTCATATATACTGCTGGCAATCCCGCTTGCAATTAGTGTGCTGGTCTTTATACTTGCCTTTATAGCCAGTTTCAAACCGCTGAACATTAAGCAAAATCAGACAAAAAATGTTGTCTATTCTAGCAAACCCAGTTTTGCTATTGAGGGGGTGCTCTGTCTTATCTATGGGGGCATTGCGCAGATGACGTTTTTTATAATCCAGCAGAGTATTACTATATATGGGCGTGATGTTGTTGGCATGGGCGATATGGCTAGTCGTGCGTTGATGAGCTATAACAGTATCGGCTCTATTGTGGCAGTTATAACAATGTCTATGCTTATGGCGCGGGGGTTGCGCTCAATAGCTGTGCTGCTGCTCTTTACCACAGGCTCGTTTATTTCGTTGCTGTTGTTGGTGCTAGCCAAGACACCACTCATTACGTCTATTGTGGCATTCACTATAGGTTTTTTTGCAGCGGGCGGGGCTTTGCAGACGGGGGCAGCATTGCTCAGTGAATATTTCCCAGTCCGCAAGGGACGCAGTATAGGTATGTATTACACATTTATGGGGCTTGCGGCGTTCGGTGCACCTAAAATATCGTCTATTATATTGCAGTCTAGCACGCACGGGCTTGTTCCGCAGACGCCAGAGTATATAGCCGCAGAGATAACAGCAAAATCAACAATAATAAATATGGATTTGCTAGTTGCTACGGCAGGCGTTCTAGTTATCGGCACACTTGCACTACGCTACAAAGGGATATTCGGCAAATCGCCGTTTGCTATGCGGGGTTAGGCAACAAAAAGTCCCTTTGCTATTCGCTTAAATCTTCAATAGTGAGCGTTTGCAGCTCCTCTTTGTTCAGCTCCTCTGTGCCGTTATCAACATCAAGCCTTTCCAGCCGAAGAGCTTGACGATTAGATACACGTTCAAAGTAGTTGCGCACCTCACGGGCATTTGCAAAGTTATCACCCCTGTTATTGTATAGTTTCTGTAAATAGTTCCGTGCATAGTTTTGCACCACTTCGTCTAGCACAAAATCATTTTTGCGACACATATTGTAGAATATTTCATATAATTCATCCCCGTTAAAATCCTCAAATAATATAAACGTATTAAACCGCGATTTAAGACCCGGGTTTGAGTCCACAAAATGCTTCATCGGTTCATCGTAGCCCGCAACAATCACGATAAACCTATCCCTATTATCCTCCATAGCTTTTAATAACGTATCTATCGCATTCTGCCCGAAGTCATTGCCAAGCCCCCCTTTCGCTAGAGCATAAGCCTCGTCAATGAATAGAACACTGCCCATAGCACTGTCAATGACATCTTTAGTCTTTAGTTCCGTCTGTCCAATATAGCCTGCCACTAGCCCCGACCTATCAACCTCAATAAGTTCGCCTTTCGGCAGAACTCCAAGCTCCCTGTATATTTTAGCTAGTATCCTAGCAACAGTCGTCTTGCCTGTGCCGGGATTGCCCGAAAAGACCATATGTAGCGACGTTGGAATAACCTTTAAGCCCTGTTCCTGTCGCTTTTTATTTGTGTTCAACCTGCTAATTAGCTCATTTATATGCCCTTTCACACCCTTTAAGCCTGTTAATGAGTTCAGCTCATTTAGCAGAACATCTAACGTTTTTTCACTGCGCTCTGCCCCCTCAACCTGTAAATCGTCAACGGTTAATGTTTGCAACTCCTCTTTGCTGAGTTTCTTACTACCATTGTCTTCATCTAATTTTGCCAACCTAATGGACTGGCGGTTAGAAACGCGCTCAAAATAGTTGCGCACCTCACGTGCGTTTGCAAAATTATCGCCACGCCCCTTATATAGCCGATGCAAATAATTCAGCACATACTTTTGCGCATCGGCGTCTAGCCTAAAGTCGTGTTCCTTACACCGTCTCAAGAATATATCGCACAGCTCGTCCCCGTTGAAGTCATCAAAATGAATAAATGTATTAAAGCGCGACTCTAGCCCTGGATTTGACTTTACAAACTTCCTCATCGGAGCATCATAACCCGCTACAATCACAATAAGCCTGTCTCTATTGTCCTCCATAGCTTTTAATAACGTGTCTATCGCATTCTGCCCGAAGTCATTACTGCTACTCTCCCCTTTGGCTAGCGCATAAGCCTCGTCAATGAATAGGACGCCGTCCATCGCACTATCAATAACCTCTTTAGTTTTTATCTCCGTCTGCCCGATATAGCCCGCTACCAGCCCCGCCCTGTCAACCTCAATAAGCTGCCCGCCCGATAGAATACCGAGCACCTTATATATTTCCGCAAGTAGCCTAGCAACAGTCGTCTTGCCCGTGCCAGGGTTGCCAGAAAAAACCATGTGCAGTGATGTTGAGACAGCCTTTAAGCCCTGCGCTTGCCGTTGTTTATTAGTATTTAGCTTGCTAATCAGCTCATTTATATGCGCCTTGACACCCTTTAGCCCTGTTAGTGAGTTTAATTCAGCCAATAACTCGTTTAACGTTTTAGTAGGCTTTGTGGCTGGACCCGTAGTCTTATTAGGTTTGGACTTTTGCTCCTTATGTGTGTTCTCAGCAGACTTTGTGTTCGGTAGTTGCTCAAGAATAGCTTTGGCAGTCTTTATCTGCTCGGAATCTTTACCACGTTTGATAATCCTTTGGCAGTCGCGTTCAGCCGCCGCATAGTCCCCCGTCTGCACATAGGCGTAGGCTCTATTTCTCAATGCTATATCATAGTTAGGGTTTATTTCTATTGCACGCGTGAGGTCTGTTATCGCCTCGTCATATCGCTCAAGCTCAATGTATGAAGCCCCTCTATCATTTAGAGCAGGACTATAGTTGCGGTCTATATTTAGCGCACGGGTATATGCCACGACAGCCTCTTCATACCGCTCGTTTTCAAAATGCTGATACCCTTCCTCAGTCAGAGCATAGACCCTCTCTGAACTATCGGGGAATAGTGACGTGAATATGCCATAAATAATAGAGCAAGCCTTACGCAAAACCTTATAGGCTAGGTAGAGAAAAAAGCAGATTAGAACAAGATTAAAGACATCACCTACGGATGAAGAGCTGCTAGCACTTGTTGTAGTTTTAGTGGTTGCCTTTTTAGTGGTCACTGTTTTGGTGGTGTTTGCTTTTTTGGTATTTGTCGCTTTAGTGTTTAGCCCTTTATTCAGTTCAGTCGCAAGTATCCACTGCCCCGCAGTAGGCGAACCTTCACGAGTATCAAGTATAAGCTTATCCCCATCAGATGTTATATACTCTGTTGATAGCTGTGATATATCCATAGGCTACAATAGCAAAAAAAATGACACAACGCAAACTATCTAGCCATAGTCACAACCCTCATTGCATCCACGCATGCAACAACATCGTGTGTGCGAATAATCTTTGCACCATTCATAGCAGCAATTACCTCAGCAGCTAGCGTTCCATAGAGTCTATCGGCTGGGACAGGCTTATTGACAGCGGCATTTATCATAGACTTGCGCGAAACGCCAGCCAAAACGGGATAACCCAAATCGCACAACTCCCCTAAATAGCGTAAAACTTCATAATTTTTGTTCACATCTTTAACGAAACCAAAGCCCGGGTCTAATATTATTGAGCGAGGGTTCACGCCCAATGAAGTGGCTTTTTGCACTCGCTCAGCTAGCCTATAGCAAACATCACTTTCAGAGTTGTGCATTATACATAACGCTGCACCAGTATTAGCGGACAGTTCTGCAAGTCGCTCATCTGCAAGTTCCGACTGGTCGTTGATTAAGTGTGCTCCCAGTGCCAATGCTCGCTCCAATACCTCTACACGCCAGCTATCCACTGATACGAACACGTCTTTACGGTTACCGATAATAGCAAGTGCAGTTTCCACATCGGGCAGACGGAGATAAAAACTAAAGAGGTTATTGATAGTGCGATGGACGGCGTCCTATTCATTGACGAGGCTTATGCGCTAGCCAAAGGGGAGAGTAGCACTTGTTGTAGTTTTAGTGGTTGCCTTTTTAGTGGTCACTGTTTTGGTGGTGTTTGCTTTTTTGGTATTTGTCGCTTTAGTGTTTAGCCCTTTATTCAGTTCAGTCGCAAGTATCCACTGCCCCGCAGTAGGCGAACCTTCACGAGTATCAAGTATAAGCTTATCCCCATCAGATGTTATATACTCTGTTGATAGCTGTGATATATCCATAGGCTACAATAGCAAAAAAAATGACACAACGCAAACTATCTAGCCATAGTCACAACCCTCATTGCATCCACGCATGCAACAACATCGTGTGTGCGAATAATCTTTGCACCATTCATAGCAGCAATTACCTCAGCAGCTAGCGTTCCATAGAGTCTATCGGCTGGGACAGGCTTATTGACAGCGGCATTTATCATAGACTTGCGCGAAACGCCAGCCAAAACGGGATAACCCAAATCGCACAACTCCCCTAAATAGCGTAAAACTTCATAATTTTTGTTCACATCTTTAACGAAACCAAAGCCCGGGTCTAATATTATTGAGCGAGGGTTCACGCCCAATGAAGTGGCTTTTTGCACTCGCTCAGCTAGCCTATAGCAAACATCACTTTCAGAGTTGTGCATTATACATAACGCTGCACCAGTATTAGCGGACAGTTCTGCAAGTCGCTCATCTGCAAGTTCCGACTGGTCGTTGATTAAGTGTGCTCCCAGTGCCAATGCTCGCTCCAATACCTCTACACGCCAGCTATCCACTGATACGAACACGTCTTTACGGTTACCGATAATAGCAAGTGCAGTTTCCACAGCGGGCAGAACACGTTTTAATTCATCATCTAACGACACTTCGGTGTAGTTAGGGCGGGTTGAAACACCGCCGATGTCCACAAAGGTTGCCCCTTCGTCTATTACTTGCCTTATGCGCTCCGTCCAAGCTGATTTGTCAGTATATTTGCCACCATCGCTGAACGAATCAGGGGTAATGTTGACTATGCCCATAACGTGAATCCTGTCTAGTGGCAGTTCAACACCACTAATCAAAAGACTATTTGCCTTGTTACCGTTTTCGTCATTAGATTTGCGCTCTATAATAGTCGTTAGCTCTTCAGCAAGGGCGGGCAGGCTGTATGGCTGACGTTTCAGTCGCTCGGCTAGGTAGCGAAAGCCGCGAATAGTGCCGACTATTACGGCATCTGTGGTGGCAACCTCTGCGTTAATCGTGCCATGTGCAACGGCGGCGTCTATCCCTGATGCTAGTGCCTCCTGTTTCAGGATATTTGCCGCCCCGACTGGCAAGTCTTTTACCTCTACGGCAAGAGCGACCCCTTTGTCCCACATCTTCTGGGCGTAGGGGTCGGCACCAACGCTATTTATTGCGTTCGCTATTCTCCGTTTCTTGCTCTGCAAGGTTTTTAGCTGCCACTTCACGCCATTTTTCATCAGCATACTCGTTTATTAGCTTAGTTACATCGTCTCCATTTATGGTCTCCTGCTCCATCAGCAAATCAGACATTTTGTCAAGCAATGTCCTATTCCCTGACAATATCTTCATAGCCCCGTCAGCACAACCATTCAAGATACCAGATATTTCGCCGTCAACTAAAACTTTCGTCTGTTCGCTGTAATCAAGCGCGCCGCTGGAAAGCTCCCTGCCTAAAAATACCGTGTTCTCGTGTTTGCTGTAAGTAACAGGACCAACCTTATCGCTCATACCGTATGTGGTTACCATATTGCGCGCAATCTTAGTCGCCCGCTCTAGGTCGTTTGAAGCACCTGTGCTGTAGTGGTCAAACACCAGCTTTTCAGCCGCACGCCCCGCCATCATTATAGAGATTCTGCCGAGCAGATAATCTTTTGTAATAGTGTATTTATCGTCCTGTGGTAGCTGCATCGTTAGTCCCAATGCCGCTCCGCGCGGGATTATGGTTAGCTTATGCAACGGGTCTGCACCTGCGGTCATCCTAGCCACAATCGCATGCCCTGATTCGTGATAGGCAGTGTTGCGTTTCTCTCTTTCGCTGATAACAGCACTGCGTCTCTCCTTGCCCATCATTACCTTGTCTTTGGCTTCCTCTAAATCAGCAATATCAACCCTTTCTTTGTTTCTGCGAGCTGCCAGTAATGCTGCCTCATTTATTAGATTGGCTAGTTCCGCACCAGCAAAACCGGGCGTTCCCTTAGCTATATCATCTAGTTTCACGCCATCAGCTAATGGCACTTTCTTTGCATGAACCTCTAGTATAGCAAGCCTGCCACGATAGTCGGGGTTAGGAACAATAACCTTTCTGTCAAACCGCCCCGGACGCAACAGCGCCGGGTCTAACACGTCCGCCCTATTAGTAGCGGCTACCATTATAACGCCCTCACTGGAATCAAAACCATCCATCTCAACTAGTAATGCATTTAGGGTCTGTTCACGCTCATCGTGTCCGCCACCAAGCCCCGCCCCGCGGTGTCTGCCGACTGCATCTATCTCATCTAAGAACAATATGCAAGGGGCGTGTTTCTTTCCCTGCTCAAATAAATCACGCACACGCGATGCACCTACGCCAACAAACATTTCAACGAAATCAGAGCCGCTCATATAGAAGAAAGGGACACCCGCCTCGCCCGCAACAGCCTTTGCCAAAAGCGTCTTACCAGTTCCCGGAGGACCCACTAGCAGAACGCCTTTCGGTATCTTGCCACCCAGTTTCTGAAATTTCTTAGGGTCTTTCAAAAAGTCTATAATTTCTTCAAGTTCTTCTTTAGCCTCTTCAACACCAGCTACATCTTTGAAAGTAACCTTGTTTTTGTCGGCATCTTGCATTTTAGCCTTGCTTTTGCCGAATGAAAACGCCCCGCCTTTGCCACCACCTTGCATTTGACGCATAAAGAACATCCAAAATACAACTAGCAATATCATTGGTGCCCACGAGAGTATCATATATATAGTGGTATCAGTCGGAATAACGTGGATTTCTACGCCACGCTCTTTCAACATGGGGATTAGCTGCTCATCAGTTGGAAAATAAGTCTCAAACCGCTTGCCCGATGTGTCTTCGCCGGTAATCTTATTCTCTTTAATGGCGACTTTCTTAATGCTACCATTGCTTATCTGCGATATAAATGCAGAATACGGCAAATCTACACTATGAGACTCATTGAAATACTGATACATCATTGCCATACCAAGGGCGATGATTATCCATAAAGCTATATTTTTATACATTAACTACTCCTAGTTTAATTTTATAGCGGAAATATTGCGCAAATTGCGATATTTACCAGCATAGTCAAGCCCATAGCCGACTATAAACTCATCAGGCACTTGAAAGCCACAATACTCAACACTAACAGGCGTCTGTCTGCGGGACGGCTTATCTAGCAGGGTACATACCTTTAGGCTGGTAGGCTCCCTAATCTGAAGAACCTTTAATAGATAGCTCATTGTATTGCCGCTGTCAACAATATCTTCAACAATAAGAACGTCCCTCCCCCTGATGGACATATCAACATCGCAACTAAGGCGCACTTCCCCAGATGATTTAGACGCATTATGATAGCTGGAAAGGGTTATAAAACTAAGCTCAACAGGTTGCGTTATGGCACGGACAAGGTCTGCCATAAATATAAAACTACCCTTTAAGATACCTATCACAAGGAGATTCTTCTCCGCATAGTCGGCACTAATCTGCTTGCCAAGCTCCGAAACACGTGCCTGTAAAGCCACCTCTGATATAAACTCAGTCAATTTATCAGCATTCGTCACTAATCACTTCCACATCGTTATTAGCCACTGATATATATTGCACCCACACAAGAGTACCAGCAGACTCTACTAATATTGCCCTATCTCGCTCGTATATGTCAAGGTGTTTCCGCTCAAAAAGTGTTTTAAGCTTATTAGCTCCCAATTTATCGCCGTCCCGCCGCGAACGCACCACTATATCACCCCCATTAGCAAGTCTTCTGCCTAATATGACCTTACGTTGGTCATCTATTGTGAATAGTCCCGCACCACTGCAGGCTATGCTAAATGGTGCAACTAAACTTATATGGAACAGCCTAATATTTCTAGGGGTAATTTCACAGACGTAGCCATCAGGCAAACTAATACGGTTTGAACGGGTGTGTCCAAGTTGCTCCAGTATCGCCATTATATGTCGCCTGTCAACCCTAACTAGCCGCGAAAGTTCGCTACCTAGCAGGTAAGTCTGTAATTCAGAAGGCAACCCACAGAACATTTCTCTGTCTACCACAAGCCCCCCCTCAGCGGGGTAGCTGAGCAGTCCAACCGTGTTTCCTATAATATCCGCCATTAACGCATTAGCATGGGCAGAATTTTGTTGCAACCGGCGTATCATAGTTTGTAGGTGTTCGTAACGAGCTTCGCCCAAAGACTGTCGCAAAGCAGGCAACAGGTTTAGTCTTACCATATTGCGCGTGTAGCCAGTATTATTATTGGTGCTATCAAAGACTGGCGTCAGTCCCTCTGCAACCAGATATTCTGAAATCATATTAGACGTAATATTCAGAAATGGGCGCACTAGCGTGACATCCACGCTTATCTGTCTAGTTTCCGCCACGCTACCCAGCGTATACATTGATGCACCCGTCAGCAAATCAACAAAAAAGCCTTCTAATCTGTCATCTGTCGTATGAGCGGTTACTATATATGTGCAGTTGAGCCGTTTAGCTTCATTTACAAGGGCATCATAGCGAACCCGCCGTGCCGCGTCCTCCACTCCACGCCCCTGAACTGCCACGTTGACGCTAACTGCGCTAAATGGAATGTTGTTCTGTGTGCACCAATCCATGCAAAACTGCTCGTCCCGAAAAGATTCTTCGCCACGCAAGTGGTGATTGACGTAGCAGGCTGATAGCTGCCAGCCTGCCAAAGCCTGATACTTAGCCATATAGCTAGCGAGGGCAAGCGAATCTTTCCCGCCAGATATCGCCACCAACACCCGCTTACCCACTAACCTTTGCCAGATACCGATGTCCAGCAAAGGCGGGCTAAATAATATGTTCCTCAGATTTAGCATTTAGTTGAGTAAATTCAGCCTTTTTAGCCTCATAGCCTTTCCTGCCCATAAGCCCATAAGCAAACTGTTTGCCAAGCTCAACAGCTGGCTGGTCAAATGGGTTGATGTTAGCCGCAAGTCCCACAATCGCCACTACGTATTCAAACAGCATAAAGAGTGCGCCGAGACTTTCTTCGTTTATCCTATCTACCTCTAGCAACACAGATGGACGTTCATTCAACGACAACGCCACCGCAGTGGTAGCAAGTTCAGCGTTCAACAGCTCGCCCAGTGTATGCCCCGTCAGGTAATTATACGCCTCATTCAACTCTCCGTTTAGCTTTATATCATTTTCAAAACTAGAAACGCCGATAAACGTAACTAACTTGTCGTTAGGTCCCTCCATATACAGCTGCAATTGCGAGTGCTGGTCTATAGAACCGCACGCTATGGCGGTAGTGTTGCCGTAGAACACCTCTTTGCTGTCTCTGTCGTAGCGTTTGCCGAGACTTTCACCATATAACTGGTTGAACCATTCCGCAAACTTGCGCAGCTTAGATGAATAGGGCATTAAAATGTGTATAGGCTTTTGTTTCAGATAGTGAATGTAAATCGCCGCCAGAGTGAGAATACGTTTCTTGTCGCCCTCTGCCACTGAGCACGCCCCTGCAAGCATTTTATCTATATCAAGCCCTAATATAACCGCTGGTAGCAACCCCACAGGGCTAAGCACAGAATACCTGCCGCCAACATTATTATCCACGTCAAACATCCTCATTCCGTTAGCTTTGCCATATTCGCAGAGTGGTCCCTTTTGCGGGTCGGTTATAAGTATAACCTGCTTTTTTAAGTCAATGCCCGCTTTACTCAAGAAATCCATTATTATAGTGAAGTTAGCCGCCGTTTCCACCGTAGCACCTGACTTAGATATGACTAAAACAAAGGTCTCTTTCGGTTTGCAATACTTCAAGATAGAGCTTGCCACAGAGGGGTCGGAGTTATCCAGCACCCATACACGGGGTAGCTTGCCGCGTTCGTCAAACGACAAACTATTATACCCAAGTGGCAACAGCGCATTAGTGATAGCCTCAAGCCCTAGAGATGAGCCGCCAATGCCGATAACCACAAGGTCGTTATACTGCCCACGTATCTCGCTAGCAATGCCCTTAAAAGTAGTGGTGTCCTGTTTCGGCAGGTTCGGAAAGCCCACCTCGCCCGACTTCACCAAGTCAGCAAGGCGCGATAAGCCAAGCTCCGCCTGTCCCAAACACGCTTTCAACTCATCATCTGATATGCCACCCTTGATACGTTTCGCAACCGCTAAATTGTAATCTAAAGTGATTTTAGCCATATAAATAACCCTCCCTTTCTCCAAGATATTCTCTCACAACATCTTGCTTGTGGGCGATAAAATCCTCCACCTGTTCAACGATGATAGTGTTATCCTCACTTAAATCAAATAGCGAAATATCGTGATTTTCATTCGTTTTTATTAAAATCTTACATAAAAACTTATTCTTGCTAGAGGCTCGTTCTAACAAGTTTTTAGCAACTTCAACACTTTCATCTTTTCGCTGTATCTTTATAGGTACGGGCTTGACTTCGTCATCTATTTTTAGAAACCCGTCAATGCCTTTATTCCTTTGCACAGGAACGGCATCTAGTTCACAAAGTATCCTAAAAATATCCACATCTTGATTTATATAGGCTTGCTCCCCATTTTTCAACAAATTTGACTCAGTCCTCACTGGGTTTTCAAGCCGTTTCTTCACCAGCTGGATGGCATCCTCCGATATATCAAAACCTATATAATTCCTGCCTAATATTTTTGCCGCAACTAAAGTCGTGCCACTGCCACAAAAAGGGTCTAAAACTACATCGCCCTCGTCTGTGACCAATTTAATGAGCTGTTCCAATAAAATAAGCGGTTTTTGTGTAGGATAACCGACACGTTCTCTAGCTTTTGGGTTTAGATATGGAATATACCACACATCAGATAGCGGGACACCCCTCTTGCCCGTCATTAGCTCGTAATCGCCGTTTTCTGCGACTTTATACGTTGTCTTGCCGTGAGTGTCACGAACCCGCTTTTGGAATATCTGGTCAATATTCGTAGTAGGCGAATAGTCGTCAAAAATATGATTAAACTTAAACTCTTTGCTCTTGCTATAAAAGAAAATAGTCTGGTGAGAGTTCAACAGCCCTTTCTTGGCATTAGACCAACGTCTATAGTGCCAAATAATCTCACTCTGGAAGTTATCCATACCAAACAGCTCATCCAAAAGCACACGGATATAGTGAGAGGCTGTCTTATCACAATGCAAAAATATGCTCCCAGTCTCTTTTAACACCCTTTTGCACTCAAATAACCTCTCTTTTATATAAATACAATAATCCTGTATGCTATCCCAACTATCGCAGAAAGAATACTCGCCACTATTATCTCTTGTTTTTAGGCTTTGTGTTCTCTGCGTGAAAAATGGTGGGTCTAAATAGACCAAATCAACGCTACTACTGGAAATCTCCCTTAAACTTTCTTTGCAATCGCCGGCCTTTATAATGTTATTCATAATTAGCCTTTCTTCGCTATCTTTTTTAGAATTGCCAACAAATCTACATCTGTTCTACTCTTGATAACTTCCCACGCCTTGTCTCCAAAATAGTACTCACCACCAACGCCCTTGTAGGTGCTAGCCAACATCTCTTGAATACGTTGAGCTTGTGAGCGATTAGGATAGAAAAACATTATCCGCACAGGCTTATAGCCTGCATTCTTTACAGCCTGAATGCGGGTATGCTCTTTTGTAATATGGTCGCCATCTGTGGTGGCATCTCGCCACTTTATCTCGTAAGCGTCTTTGCCCACCAAACAATCAATTTCAAACTTAGCTGGTCGCACCCCAACAGTATTCTTTATTTTTACCTTTCTTTGTGCCATACTATACTTATATTCAAAGCATAAAATAGTTGCCTCTTCCAAGAACGAGCCAGCATATTTATATAGAAAACGTCCTTTGTTCTGATATTCGTCAATGAGCTGTCCCTCTTTCGTTGATATACCCAAGACTTGGTATATCAAGTAATGTGAATTATCGTCAGATTTCATATCAGACAAGCGGATAGCCATATTCTGACGTAGTTCGTTAGAATATTCGTTAGATAAAGCCAGTATTCGCTCGTAAATATTATTCATAACGGGTAGTTTAAGGTATTTTAGGGGAGTTGTCAAACTATAAGACAAGGGCAACTACTACTTAACTGAACTTATAGGGCGCATATAACCCCTTACGTTGTGAACGTATGAATGGTTTTCTAAGGGCAGTCAGAGACTATTAGGATATTTTTCTCCTCACCATCGGAGCTTGAAAATAGCTTTTAATCTCTAACTAACCCTTAAAACCAGTAATAAAAAATGGAATATCTTTTACCAAGGTGCAATCAGGCGATACGATACCCGATAATCTAACAACTTTTTTCCGTGCAACCTCAGAACCAACAACAGAACCCAACGCTAGCATATTGGTGTTGTCATTAAATCAGTTGCAAATTGTCAGACCGCTATAGCTTTATTTCAACCAGATAGCGTATCCTTCCCCAAGCACATAATGATTATATACAGACACCAATAACGAGACAAACCCTAAAGGGTGCTAAAGGGACGTTTGGGACTATTATTTTCTACTTTTGACAAAATATCTTATGCATAGTAACCTAACAGTTTGTTCGGATGAACAAACTATAAAGGATGGTTCTATATGGAAGCTGTGAAACATAGGAAACTAACGCTTGACGAGGAAATGGACTTGGCGGAACGTGCCGTTGAATTAAGAAAGGCAGGCAAAAAAGAGGAAGCGGCAAGACTCATAAGGCAAATACCAATGCCACCACGTGTGGCAATGGCTTTTAAGGAGACTTCAGGCAAAGATTTTTTAATTCGCAACGGATATAATCTAGTGGAGGCTAACGAACGATATGGCGAAAACTGGCTCAATCAATGATGAAATAAGCGTAGAAATGGCTGATAATGTTATTTTGTTGCATACTGGCAGAAAGACACACAACACCGAGAAAGGAGCGCAAAGAGGCTTTATAATGCTTTTGGATGCTGTATCAGCCATAAAAGCTCTTTTTATATCCGCTCGCAATATTAAAGCTCCTGATTTAATATGGCAGGCTGAATATGCTCTTTTAAGTCAAGAATATGAACGGCGAGACACCGACAATAGACTTATTGGCTCTGGACTAGAGGCTCAGATGTCAGCGGCTACTGACGCTTTTCGTTCGTTGGAAGTTATGACTGGTGGCAATTATAAAGATGTTGATAAAGCATATACGTCTAAAGGTTCTTTTTATCGTGTGAAAGGTGGCTTGCCTAGAGACGCTTTTCATAACTCCTGCGCACACAACATAAAGAGCCTAAAACACTTAATAGCACCTAGCACTAATGAGGTTGAACGTGCCTTAATAATGCAACGTATTGAAAACCTAGAAACCGCTAGGGACGTGTATATGGTTATGCAAAGGGAGGCGTTGGGGAGGAGCAAATAAATCCCCAGTTCAATACGGACACCACTAACGAAACAAACCCTGAAAGGTGCTTATGGGACGTTCAGGGACTATTATTTTCTGTATTATTTAATAACCCCCCCCCCCCCCTCGTGCCTGCGGCACGCTCCCCCGTCGGGGGAGAATATAAGAGGGGTGGCGGTGAAACCGCTGGGAAGGGTTAGGATAGGGACTCATAGCATTTCTTTGACTTCTAAAAATAATCGTGCTATTAGAGTAAAAAACGTGTTATTTTAACCTTGGTTAAAATTACAAACTGCATACAATGGTCATATCAATAACTGGAGGGGATATTGTTATGACTTATGGTTATATCCGTGTCAGCACAGCACATCAAAACACCGAAAATGGAAAGTTCGAGATAGCAGACTACGCTAGACGTAATGGTATAGTCATAGACAAATGGGTCATTGAAACTATTAGTTCAAGAAAGAAACTATCAGAACGAAAATTAGGCTCATTATTAAAGCGATTAAAGAGGAATGATACAATAATAGCCACAGAAATATCCCGTATAGGTCGCAATATGATGGAGGTCATGGGAATATTATCTATGTGCATGCAGAAAGACTGTGCTGTTCACACCATTAAAGAAAACTATAGGCTAGGACTTGATATACAATCAAAGGTTCTGAGTTTTGCTTTTTCGTTAAGTGCAGAGATAGAACGGAACTTGAATTCAGCAAGGACACGGGAAACGCTAGCAAGATTAAAGTCAGAGGGGAAACGGTTAGGACGACCATATGGCTCAAAGAACGTATCGCTAAAGCTAGCCGGCAAGCAAGCGGAGATAAAGAGGCTTATCAAGGCTGGGACACGTAAACCACAAATAGCAAAACAACTAGGTTGTAGCCTGTCAACACTGTATAAGCATATAAATTAGACATTGAGCTACTCTTGACAAATTTAACTATTCCATTTACATTAGAGCGAAAGTATATAATGAGGAAGCTTATGCAAAATATAAAAGATATAATATCTACTAATATCGCCGTTCAGCAGAAACTGCTAGGGGACGACAAACTAATAAAAACCATATCCGATGTTGTAGCGACAATAATCAACGCATATAGAATAGGCAAAAAGATACTCGCTGCCGGCAACGGCGGCTCAGCTGCAGATGCGCAGCACTTTATCGCCGAATACGTTGGCAGATTTTACTACGACCGTCCCGCCCTTGCTGGTATTGCGCTTAGCACAGACACATCAATATTGACGGCTATAGGCAACGACTACGGCTACGAGGACGTGTTCGCTCGCCAACTACAAGCTAACGGGAACGAAGGAGACGTATTCGTCGGTTTTTCAACCTCTGGCAACTCTGCCAATATAGTTAAGGCTCTTGAGGTATGCAAGGATAAGAGGATAATAAGCGTAGGATTTACGGGCGCGAAACCTGCCAAGATGGACGCCTTGTGCAACTATATAATAAAAGCACCTAGCACAGACACTCCGCGCATTCAAGAGTGCCACGAACTAATAGAACACACTATTTGTCAACTGGTAGAAGAGGCGATATTCCCTAAATAACAACTTTTTTGGTTGTAATTTTTGCAAGATATGTTAAAATTTCTAGTGTTAGCAAGGAGCGGAATATGTTGAATGACAGTATATTTAGCGCGGCTCTTTCAAGGCGCGACTTTATGAAGACTATTACCACCCTTACGGCGGCGATGGGTTTGCCCGCCGCTTTTGCACCGCAAGTTGCAGCAGCAGCAGAGGGAGACAAGCGTCCGCCCGTTATATGGCTACACTTTCAGGAATGCACTGGTTGTAGCGAATCGTTGTTGCGTTCTTCACACCCCGATTTGGTTGCTATTCTGCTTGATACGATAAACCTAGAATATCAGGAAACTATTATGGCTGGTGCTGGCTTGCAGGCTGAAGAAGCTCTTGAAACTGCACATGAAAAATATGCGGGGGAATACCTACTGGTAGTTGAAGGGGCAGTGCCGCTACTTGATGACGGCGGTTGCTGTAAGATAGGGGGTTTATCAGCACAAGAATCCTTGCAAAAACTGGCAACTGATGCATTTGCTGTGGTGTGTATGGGAACGTGCGCATCAATTGGCGGCATTGTAACGGCGCAACCTAACCCCACTAAAGCCGTCAGTGTGGCATCTCTAGTGAACGATAAACCTGTGATAAATCTACCTGGTTGCCCACCTAACCCGTATAACCTGCCCGCCACGATTCTTTATTTACTTACGTTTGGCAAGTTGCCCGAACTGGATAGTCAGAATAGACCAAAATTTGCTTATGGGCGGCTTGTTCACGACCATTGCGAACGCCGCTCTCACTTTGATGCAGGACGTTTTGCAAAAGCTTTTGGGCATGAAACGCACGCATTAGGCTATTGTCTCTATGAATTGGGCTGCAAGGGACCTGTTACTCACGCTAACTGCCCTGAGCTTAGGTTCAACGACGGCACCGCTTGGCCAATTTCAATCGGTCATCCGTGTATAGGTTGCACGGAACACGTGGCATTTAACACCGCAGTGTCTGATAAAGCAGCTATAGTAGACCCTGCGTCTCCGTCTTGGTTCCCTCCGACAAATATGAAACCTGCGGGCAAACCCGCTAGCGTAGCGAGTGCGCTCGGCGTAGGTGTTGCTCTCGGCGGTGCATTGGGCTACGCCGCTGGGCGCGGTCAGTCTCTGCCCGATGGAGATGAACAGCAAGAGGAACATAGGGATGAATGATTCCAGACGGCACTTTCTAAAAGCGTCTGCGCTTGGGGGCGTAGCCATAGCAGCTGCACTGCTCCCGTCTGTAACGGATGCAGAGGAAGAAAGTGAAGTATCCAGCGATAAGCCTGCCGTTCAAGGTTCGTGGAACAAGCACGTTGGTATGTTATACGATTCTACGCTATGTGTAGGTTGCAAGGCTTGCGTCTATGCTTGTCGCAAGGCTAATTTTGATATGGACGGAACTACTGAGCTTGCTCCAGAAGATGTGACAGACCCTCGCTGGGTGAACGTTACGGAGCTTGACTACCGCACTAAAAATATTATTAAGATGTATAAAAGCCCCGATAATTCTAAAATAGCTTTCATGAAAAGGCAATGCATGCACTGCTACAAGCCGGGTTGCGTATCTGCCTGTCCCGTGAAAGCTATGACAGAAAACGAAGAAACGGGCATCATAGAATACGATAAAGATAAATGCATAGGTTGCAGGTATTGTCAGATAGCATGTCCGTTCAACATCCCTGCTTATGAGTGGCACGATAAGTTCGGCAAGATTACGAAATGCGAGCTATGCCGTGAAACTAATCTTAAGACTAAAGGTGTTCCCGCTTGTGTTGAAGTGTGTCCTGTGAAAGCAGTTATCTTCGGCACACGGCAGGAGTTGTTGAAAATAGCCAAAGAACGTATATTGGCTAATAGCGATAGATACGTGAATAAAGTCTATGGCGAATTTGATTACGGCGGCACAGGCGTTAAATATATTGCTGGCGTGGAGTTTAGCAAACTAGGCTTGCCAGAACTACCCGACTACTCTTATGCGGCAGAATCTGAACATATTCAACATACGCTATATAAGCACATGATAGCCCCGCTCGCTCTATATGCAACCTTAACGGCTGTTTCTATCTACAACCAAAAGAAACATGATAGTGAGCATAGGGACGATTCCCACAAAGGTGGAGGTAACGATGAGCGGACATAATGAATACGCAGTTCAAGAGGGCAAGTTAATCACCCCTACGTCTGTCACACTATTCAGTTTAGTGGTGTTCGCTTTTGTAATAATTATTGTTCGTTTCTTTATGGGACTTGGGGCAGTGTCAAATCTTTCAGATGGCTATCCGTGGGGTGTATGGCTAGCTTATGACGTAGCTACGGGCACGGCTTTTGCCTGTGGTGGCTATGCGCTAGCATATAGCTGTTATTTCTTTAGGAGTTGGCGACACCACCCGATGCTCCGTTCTGCGGTTCTGGCTAGTATGTTCGGCTATGCGCTAGCTGGTTTTTCTGTATTAGTTGATATAGGACGCTATTGGAATGCTTATGGTTTCTTTGTCCCATCGCGCTGGCAGACTAACTCTGTTATGTTTGAAGTGGCTATGTGCGTAATGGGTTATACTTGTATATTGATAATAGAATTTTTACCGGCAGTGTTTGAGCGCATTGCCGCCTTAAAAATCGTAGTTGCTGGGGTTGATTTATGGATTATCCCGCGCTTTTTCGGCATATTAAACAAGATGTTAGACAAGGCGTTGTTTGTTATAATTCCGCTTGGTATGACGCTACCTACGATGCATCAATCATCGCTAGGCTCTCTGTTCATAATAGCTGGATATAAGTTGCATCCGCTGTGGCAGACAAATTTGTTACCGTTGTTATTTTTAGTAAATGCATTCCTAATGGGTTTTTCTATAGTGCAGTTTGAGTCTGGGCTTGCCTCTGTGGGCTTTGGGAGGAAGTATGAGATGCCTGTTCTTGGGCTTGCTAAGGTAGCCGCCTATATCGGTGCTGGCTGGTTAGCTATCCGTATGGTAGATATCGTCATTCGCGGGCAATTCACTGCAATCTTTTCATCAGGCTTTTATTCGCTGGTGTTTATCTTAGAGAT
>NZ_BAAIHG010000019.1:0-22040 GCF_054655775.1 Candidatus Termitispirillum reticulitermitis
AGATTACGGCGCCTAATGAGGTATCGTGGCGTGCGAGGACGGAGTCGAACGATAGTGCTGCTGCGACCTTTGGGGCGAGTGCGGACTATCGGTTGTTTGGGAATGGCACGGTTGGTTTATCGTATAGTGGTCTAATCAAGGGAGACTATTCAGAGAACACAGCAGAGGTTAGCTTCAAGTGGAGCTTCGGAAAGTCCAAAGCAGAGACAGAAGCCAGAGCTAAAAAAGAAGAAGTTAAAAAAGCAGTATATTACGCTATATAAGAAAAAGGGGGCTTTTGCCCCCTTTTTAAGTCTTTGACTTATCCCGCACTACTTTATATCCTATCAGTATGAAACGGCGAACGCTCAATGCTAGCAAAATTCATATTATCCGATAAATCGGAATTTCAATTTTAACTTGAAAATTAACTAAGCAAGTGTAGAATATCAGTTATGTCTAGCGAAATATTTATGCGGAAAGCTTGCGAACTAGCTAAAATTGGGCGTGGGCGCACTGGTGGCAACCCGTGTGTGGGCGCAGTTATAGTGAATGATGGTGTCATAGTGGGCGAGGGGGCACATCTGCAGTTCGGCTGTGCGCATGCAGAGGTGAATGCATTAAATGTCGCTGGGGCTAGAGCAAATGGGGCTGTTCTATATGTAACGCTAGAGCCGTGCAGCACCTATGGCAAGACGCCCCCATGCACCGATGCTATTATAAAGGCTGGTATTAAGCGGGTATATATTGGGGCACTTGACCCTAATCCAAAGCATACGGGGAAAGCTATCGCCGTATTAGAAGCCGCTTGTGTGTCTGTTCAGACAGGCGTTTTAGAGCAAGAATGCACGGAGCTTATCAGGGATTTCACTAAGTTAATCACTACTGGGCTTCCTTATGTAGTGGCAAAGGCTGCCCAGAGCATAGACGGGCTACTGGCGACAGCTAGCGGCGATTCTAAATGGATTAGCAGTGAAGTTTCCCGCAGACGTGTTCATCAGTTGCGTGCTGAGGCTGATGCTGTTTTGGTAGGCGTAGGCACAGCACTAGCAGACGACCCGCTTCTAACTGCACGACTGGTTGAGGCGGACAGACAGCCTGTGCGAGTAGTGTTTGATTCCTCCTGCCGACTACCGCTCACTTCAAAACTGGTAGCGAGTGCCCGCGATAAAGTAGCTCCTTTAATCGTTGTGGTTAGCGAATGTGCGCCAAGTGAGCGTGTGAGGGCACTTAGAGATAACGGCGTGCAAATTATCACCAGTGGCACTACTCAGGTGGATGTGGAGTTAGCGTTAAGAGAGCTAGGCAAAATTGGCATTAAAAATATCATATTAGAGGGGGGCAGGACGCTCTTTAATGAATTTATATCAAAAGGGTTCGTTGATAGAATGCTTATATTTATAGCACCAATCTATATAGGAGATGCGAAATATATAAAGGACAGCAGAGAGTTTGTTTTCGGCGGTGCAACTTTGGATGCGACTGGGGGGGCGGGCGACATTGTTCTTGACATATTGCCTGCCCAGCGTTAGTCTAGGCTATGTATCAGACTACGCTTGCTGAAAACTTTGCCTTTTCTGGGGTTGGACTTCATAATGGCAAGGACGTGCGAGTGCACGTGTTGCCAGCTGTTGCAGACACTGGGGTGCAGTTCCGCAGGGTGGATGTCCAGAACTGTCCTTATGTCCGCATCACTCCATTCAATGTAAGCTCTACGCAACTTGCGACTACCGTCCAATGTGCCGACTTCCCTATCAGCACTATAGAGCACGTGATGTCTGCCCTGTATGGACTAGGTGTTGACAATGCGTATATAGATGTTGAGGGGGCTGAAATCCCCATACTGGACGGTAGCGCGCTACCTGTGGTGGAATATATCCGCAAGGTGGGCGTTATTGCTATGGAGAGCAAGCGAAAGTATATGATTTTGCTTGAACCGCTGGAGCTGGAACACGAGAGCAAATTTATTTCTAGCGTTCCGACAAACGAGTTAAAAATCACCTTTGATATAGACTATCCACACAGTGCTATCGGCAAGCAGTCGCGCACGTTTGTATTGACGCCAGATAGCTATGCAGACAGCGTAGCTAATGCCCGCACGTTTGGCTTTGCCAGCGAGATAGAGGTGCTCAGGCGTATGGGGTTGACGCGTGGCGGTTCGTTGGACAATGCCATAGTGGTGGATGATAAAGCGGGGATACTGAACTTAGAGGGGTTGCGTTCGCAAGATGAGTTTGTCAGCCATAAGATTCTTGATTTGATTGGCGACCTTTCGCTAATCGGACACCGCATAGTAGGACACATATCAGCTGTGCGCTCAGGGCATCAGGTTAATAATATGTTTGCGCGCAAGCTAGTAGAATCGTCTTCTTATTACAAGATAACAGAACTAGACGGCGTAACTTATGGCGGTTATAAGGGGTATGGCTACATAAAGTAAGAGGCTTGACATTTTTTATAAAAAGACTATTATAGTCCACTAAAAGGATATAATATATGAACGATATTTTGCGCATTGGGTTAGACGTAGGTTCTACTACCGTGAAGGTTGCCGTTATTAACGATAATGGCGATATGCTGTATTCAAACTACCGCAGGCATTTTTCTGATGTCCGCAAGACTATGATGGATACTATTGAAGAGGTCTGTCGCAATTATTCTGGTGCTGTTTTCACTATATCAGTTGCTGGTTCTGGCGGCATATCAGTGGCTACGTGGCTGGGCATACCTTTTGTGCAGGAGGTTATCGCCGCCACCGCCGCAATAAAGCGGTTCATACCGCAGACCGATGTAGCTATTGAGCTTGGTGGCGAAGATGCGAAGATTACGTTCTTTGATGCAGGCGTTGACCAGCGAATGAACGAAACCTGTGCGGGTGGCACGGGTGCATTTATAGACCAGATGGCATCTGTGCTACAGACAGATTCTGCGGGGCTTGATGGGTTGGCACAAAATTACACCACTCTATACCCGATAGCTGCACGTTGTGGTGTGTTCGCCAAGACGGATGTTATGCCTCTGTTGAACGAGGGTGCACCTAAAGAAGATATAGCGGCATCAATATTTCAAGCTGTTGTTGACCAGACCGTCGGCGGGCTAGCCTGTGGACGTAGCATACGTGGCAATGTGGCGTTTCTGGGCGGACCGCTCCACTTTCTGCCGCAATTGCGCAGACGATTTATTGAAACGTTAAAGCTCACAGGTGAGCATATAGTATTCCCTGAGAATGCCCATTTTTTTGTGGCTATGGGTGCGGCATTGCTGTCAAAGGACTATGAATCAACTGGTGCTAAATCGCTCCTAATGAAGATAGATGAACTGAAAAACAGTCCTTATGAGCCTGAGATTTCTCCGCTAGAGCCGCTATTTGAATCAGAGGAGGAGTTAAATACCTTTGTGGCTCGGCATGATACCTATGCAAGCAATGTGGAATGTGCTGACATTAAAGACGCTAGCGGTGATTTGTTTCTAGGACTAGATGCTGGCTCTACCACCACAAAGGCAATATTGTTAGATGAGGCTGGGCGCATAGTATATACATGGTATGACTCTAACAGGGGCACTCCACTACTCAGCGTGATAGATGTGTTGAAAGACCTATATAGCAAACTGCCATACACAGCGCGTATTCGCAACTCTGCAGTGACGGGCTACGGCGAACAATTGTTACAGGCGGCACTTGGCATAGACATAGGCGAGGTTGAGACACTTGTTCACTGCCATGCGGCTGCGCATTTCGTGCCGAATGTATCGTTTATACTAGATATCGGCGGGCAGGATATGAAGTGTTTGTATGTGAAAGACGGCGTTATAAATAAGATTGTGTTGAATGAGGCTTGTTCGTCTGGTTGTGGTTCATTTGTGGAGACATTTGCAGGCTCGCTTGGGATGAATATTAGAGACTTTGCAAAAGAGGCGTTGCTAGCGAAACACCCTGTTGATTTAGGTTCGCGTTGCACGGTGTTTATGAACTCAAAGGTAAAACAGGCGCAGAAGGAAGGTGCTAGCGTAGCGGATATATCTGCTGGGCTATCGTATTCCGTTATAAAAAATGCACTTTACAAGGTGATAAAGGTGGCTCAGCCAGAGGAATTGGGCAAACATATAGTGGTGCAGGGTGGCACGTTCTTTAACAATGCCATACTCAGGGCTATAGAGAAGTTAGTTGGTGTTAATGTCCTGCGTCCGAAAATTGCAGGGCTGATGGGTGCATTCGGTGCGGCGTTAATAGCTAAAGAGCGTGTAGATAGTGAGAAAGAGTCTAATATTATATCTGCTGAAAAGCTAGCTGTGTTCACCGTATCTAGTAATAGCTACCGTTGTCAACTATGCTCTAACCATTGTTTGATAACGGTTAACACCTTCCCCGGTGGCAAGAAATTCATATCGGGCAACCGTTGTGAGCGCGGGGCAGGGGTGCATAAGAAACAAGAGGTTTTGCCAAACTTATTTAACTTCAAATATGCGCGACTGTTTGAACACTATGTGCCATTGCCTAAAGACAAAGCTACCCGCGGGGAGATTGGCATGCCGCGTGTGCTGAATATGTATGAGAACTACCCGTTTTGGTTCACATTATTTACAAAGCTGGGCTACCATGTGACACTATCGCCTAAATCGTCCCGCGAGCTGTTTAATTCAGGGCTTGAGACGATACCCTCACAAACGGTTTGTTTCCCTGCAAAGCTGGTGCATGGACATATTGCAAGTCTGATAGCACAAGGTGTCAAGCGGATATTCTACCCCGCTGTTCCTTATGAGGTAGAGGAATTTATAGATGCAGACAACCATTTTAACTGTCCTGTTGTGGCGAACTACCCAGAGGTGATACGGCTGAATGTTGACGATATAAAGCTGAATGACATTGACTTTGTAGAACCTTATCTGCCGATAGACCATCTATCAAAGCTCGCTGACAAACTGTATGATGCGCTGTCCCAGTATGGAGTTGCTCGCCATGAGATACGAAATGCTGTGAAAGATGCTGCTAAGGAGCAAGCGGCATTTAGGTCTGATATTCGCAATGCAGGGGAGAACGCACTGCAACAGATACGTGAAACAGGTGGCTATGGCATAGTGCTGGCGGGGCGTCCGTATCATCTTGATAATGAGATAAACCATGGCATACCAGACCTGATAGCTAGTCATGACGTAGCGGTGTTGACTGAAGATTCTGTCTCGCACTTAGGCAAATTGCTCTACAAACTAGATGCTGTTGACCAGTGGGTGTATCACTCTAGGCTATACAGGGCGGCTAACTTTGTGGCTGATACCGACAACCTAGAACTTGTGCAGCTCAACTCGTTCGGTTGCGGGTTAGATGCTGTAACAGCAGAGCAGGTAGAGGAAATCCTTGCCACAGCGGGCAAAGCACACACGCTGATAAAGATAGATGAAGGCTCCAACCTTGGGGCGGCGAGAATCCGTGTCCGCTCGTTGCTTGCTACTATGAGAGAGCGTGGTGGAAAGGCTCAACCTAAACGATATATACCGAAACGCGCACCAACGTTTAGTGCTGATATGAAAGACACACACACGATACTGTGTCCGCAGCTGTCGCCTATACATTTCCACATGATGCAGGACTGCCTTGCCCCTTATGGCTACAAGCTAGAGTTATTGCCAGTTGCTAGCAAGGCGGACGTTGAAGAGGGGCTAAGGTATGTGAACAATGACGCTTGCTATCCAGCCATTACAGTTGTGGGGCAGCTTATACATGCGCTTAAATCAGGCAACTACGACACAGAGCGAACTGCGCTTATTATATCGCAGACGGGTGGTGGTTGTAGAGCTACTAACTATGTGCGCTTTTTACGCAATGCGGCGACTAAAGCGGGGTTCCCAAATGTGCCTGTTATTCCGTTTAATATGGGAAGTATGGAAAGCGGCTCAGGATTCACCATTACCACAGGGATGACTATACGGATGATGCATGCAATCCTATATGGCGATATGCTCCTGCGCATTACTAACAGAACGCGCCCTTATGAGACAAAAAAGGGGTATGTAGATAACTTGGCTATGGAGTGGATTAAAAAGCTAAAACCTGCGGTGCAACGCGCAAATCGTAAAGAATTTGTTCAGAATATTAACGGCATGGTTGAGGAGTTTGACAAGATTCCGCAAATGGATATAATCAAGCCGAAGGTCGGTGTTGTAGGCGAAATATTGGTAAAGTTTCACCCCGATGCGAACAATCACTTAGTATCGGTGATAGAGGCTGAAGGGGGTGAGGCTGTAGTGCCAGACTTTATGGATTTCGTGCTTTATTGTTCGCTTGACAACGTTCACCAACATCAGTTGCTATCAGGCGGGCTTGGCAAGCGCGTGTCCAGTGAGGTGCAAATCGCATTTATAGAATGGTATCGCGATGTAATGAGACGTGCATTAGTCAAGAGCAAGCGGTTCGGCACGTTCTACACAGCGAAACATCTAGCGGAACTGGTGGATGGGCTGGTATCGCGTGGCAATCAAACGGGTGAGGGGTGGTTGTTGACCGCTGAGATGATAGAGTTAATCAAAGGCGGTGCGCCCAACATTGTGTTAGTGCAACCCTTTGCTTGCCTGCCGAACCACATCACGGGCAAGGGCGTAATGAAAGAACTGCGCCGCCGTTACGATGATGCCAACATTGTGGCTGTGGATTACGACCCTGGAGCAAGTGAGGTCAACCAGTTGAATAGGATTAAACTGATGATGTCTGTAGCACTCCAAAATATGGATAAACATAGACAAGAAGCGATAAATGCCTGATAAAGTAGTTATGAGCGGACTGCTGGACGTGCTCGTCTGTCCAAATTGCAGGGGAATTTTAGAGCTGACGAGCTACGAAAAAAATGCTAGCGAAGATGTTCTTGTTTGTGGTAAATGTAGATTAGTATATCCCGTGAGGGATGGTATCCCAATGCTCTTAATGGAGGAGGCAGTCCCGTATGAAAATCATACCAAAAGAGGTTGAGCCACCTAGTCAGCGGATGTTCGTATTCCTAGCATTGACGATGCTTGCCAGCTATCTGAGTTTTCAAGGCTGGCAGATGTTGATAACAAACTTTGCCGTAGAGGATGTGCATTTCAACGGGTTGCAAATGGGTATCACGCAATCTGTGCGGGAAATTCCCGGTCTGCTATGTTTTTTTGCGGTGATAATGCTTGCGTTTGTTAGAGAATATCGGCTTGCTAATATATTCATCTTTTGTTTGGGAATAGGGGTCTTTTTCACAGGTTTCTTCCCGTATTTTCACGGCATTTTAATCACTGCTTTTATTATGTCGTGCGGGTTTCACTTTTACGATACGTTGAGTCAGTCTATGGTGTTGCAATATTTCGGGCAGAAGTCCGCTCCGCTCGTGCTAGGCTCGCTCAGGGGGCTAGCCGCAACGTCCAGCATATCGGTAGCGGTGCTAGTGCTAATTTTATTGACGATATTTCCAGAGTATATGAACTATAAACGGCTTTTAATGATAATAGGTAGTGGCACTATTATAATCGGGCTTGTATGCCTGTTTTTGAGACCTGCCCGCACGGATTTGCCCATCCAGACGCGCAAGATACGGTTTAAGCGTGAGTATTGGCTATATTACCTGCTGACTGGGTTAGCTGGTGGCAGACGGCAGATATATTTTTCATTCGCTACGTATCTATTGGTCAGCAGGTTTCATTTCAGTGCGGTGCAGATTGTGGCGTTGTTTCTGCTGAATAATATCATCAACTTTGTAATGAACCCGCTAATCGGCAGGCTAGTTGGAATGTTTGGCGAGCGCAAGATTATGACATTTGAATATTCATCTGCGATTATTATATTCAGTCTATATGCGTTTAATACTATACCGGCTGTTGCGGCGGCGGCGTATGTGCTAGACCAATTTTGTATGAATATGCAGATAGCTGAGCGCACGTTTTTTCAGAAGATTGCCTATCCAGAGGATATTGCAACTGGCACGGCAATGGGGTTTGGGATTATGCACATTGCGGCGGTGTCAATACCGATAATTGGCGGAATGCTCTGGCTTGTGAACTATAAGATAGCGTTCTTTGCGGGTTTAGCGATAGCTGCAACGAACCTGACCTTTGCACAACTGATAGATAGAGAAAAGGCAAAAGCGCAGGTGCGTCTAGCCGCGCGGCAGGAGGTTGCTGTTGCTTAACAGGGTGCTTTTAGAGCGCATAGTAGCGATAGTCGTTGCTGGTGTGGCATTTTTTCTGCTATACACTTACAATGTGAATTCGCTCTGGACATTGGTATTGTTCTGCCTGTCGTTACCGGGGCTGGTGGCAATCATATATGGAGCGTGGTGCATGGTGAGGAGGTTTTAATGTCTGCTATGCTCTATCCCAGTGGCATATAGGTATGAGGTTATTGCAATATTTTACAAGAGTTTCAGCATCACCAGCAAACGAGTGAGTTTCTCCTACTAGGCAGGCAACTCTGCGCAAATACTCTTGCTTGGTGTTATGTAGAATTTCATATTCAGCCCCTTCGCAGTCAATCTTTAACAGGGCGCATTTCTGAATATTGTTTTCCTCAAAGATTTTGTCTAGCGAAACAGACGATACGTTTTCGCCCGAGTTCTCGTTTGAGGGGATAACGGCAGCACCATTGGATAAGGTCATACTAGCGGTGCCAGAGCTTGGCAGGGTGTAAATATGCACGTTTCTTCCGTCCTTTGTGACGGCTAAATTGAATGCACTAATCACGCCGTCGGGGATGTTGTTTGCTCTGATATTTTTAATCAGATTGCTGTAGTTTTGCTTAACGGGTTCATAAGCATAAATCTTAATGTTTGGGTATTTTTTAGCAAGATAAATTGAAACAGCACCAATATTTGCACCTATATCTATAATGCAATCTCCATCCTTAAAATTCATATTTAACACGTTGTGTGCAGCTCCATGTGAGTTCATCTCACGAGTGGCTATGTATGCTGTTCCAGACGAAAGCATATCGTAAAGTTTAAGCTTAATACCACCAATTTCAACTTCACAGAGTTGGTCTTTTTCGGCGCATAGCGTCATCAACCATAGCTTTATATCAGACATTTCCTTTGCCTGTTTCTCTGCCAGCCTGTAAGTTGGACTCAATCGGTATATTAAGTGACGCAGTTTTTTGAGTGGAGTTGTAGTCGTTTCTTTGACTTTGTAGGGGCAGTCCCTGCCAGCGCATAACTTCATCAACCACGTCTTTATTTCTGAGAGTTCCCCTGTCTGCTTCTCAACCATCTTGTATATTGGATTTAGCCTGTAGATTGCGCGGCACAGCTTATTTATCATAACTGTGCCTCAGATATGGCATTATTTTTGCTGTGTGTGTGTGTGTGTGTTCCAACCTTCATAACTACCTCCAAATAAGCGAACGTAATAGTGTAAAAAGTTGTTTAAGATTTGTCAATTAAATTTTGCGTAAAATAATCCTCGCAGCCAGTTGCTCTTTTCATTACGTGTGATATAATAGCAAAATGTTATAGAGCTAACACCACCGACTGGGACAGGTGGAAAATTGAATACGCCGATAGTGTGTGCTTAATGTCAATTAGCCACTATTTTGTCAATAAGATAATAATTGGATAAAAGCTAGAAGTTATGCAGTTAAACATAGAACGAACTGATATTGAAAACTCGTCCATTCCGCTTGGCACTGGCTGGCTGCTTGGGCGGTGCATGGAAGGGCGTGGCAGACAAGAGCTATACACTAATCAACTGCCTGAAGTCTTAAATGCTTTATTAGAGCAGGCAATCGTGCAGAGCGTGGAGTCATCAAACAGGATAGAGGGAATATCTACGTCCCCAGCACGGCTAGTGTCGCTATTGAACGGCGATATTAAACCTATTGAACGTCCCGATTTAGAACTGCTAGGCTATAAGAAAGCACTAAACTTCATATATACGTCTGATGATATAGTCTTAAATACTAATTTTATCTTAACTTTACATTCTATGTGCTGTGCTAACAGCGGGCATGCGGGCAGTTTCAAGACCACCAACAATGACATTATAGAGATTTTACCTGACGGTAGCAGACATGTTCGGTTCACCCCTGCATCCTCTAGCGACACGCCAGCACTAACAAGCCGACTTGTCAGCGCATACCAAGAGTCAAAACTGCCACCGTTATTGAAAGTGGCTACATTTATATTTGACTTCCTATGCGTTCACCCATTTTTAGACGGTAATGGACGTGTGTCGCGACTGCTGACCACTGCACTTCTATTAAAAGAGGGGTTCATTGCTAGCCGCTACATCAGCCTAGAACGGCTTGTAGAGGAGCGCAAAGAGGAATATTACGAGACGCTACGGCTATGCTCGCAGGGTTGGCACGACGGAGCAAATAGCATAACGGAGTGGTGGGGGTTTTTCCTTTCTATACTAAAAGATGCCTATAAAGCATTTGACGACAGCGTAAAGGAGCAGGACGTAAAGTCTCCCAAAAGTGAGCTAATACGTAGGAATGTTTTATCTATGACGGGTAGTTTCACGCTTGCAGAGGTGTCACAAAAATTGCCCAGCATAAGCAGCTCACTTGTCAAAAAAATCCTCGCTGAACTAAAGAGCGAGGGAGCATTGCAACAATTTGGCGTGGGCAGAGGGTCAAGGTATTCGGTGAATGGATAGCAACGTTTGCTCTTTTCATTAAGTGTGATATAATAGCAAGATGTTATCTAGTAAAATTTCCGTGATAATCCCGATGTATAATGCGGGACGCTATATTGCGCAATGCTTAGAGAGCATTATCTATCAAACCCATGAAGATATTGAAATTATAGTGGTGAACGACGGCTCTGCAGATAATAGTGCGGAGATTGTGGAACAATATATCGCCAGAGATTCGCGAATTAGACTGATAAATCAAAGCAATTCTGGTGTGGCAACCGCCCGCAACAATGGACTAAATAGTGTTAACCTCACGGGGGGGTATATCCATTTTATGGATGCAGACGACTATCTCTACGACTTAGACTACTACGAAAAGATGCTCAGCACAGCTATTGCAACAGATGCGGACATCACGCGTTCAGGGCTTTATGATGAGAGTGCGGGCTATAGCTGGTTAAAATATGACCACTCATATATAGCAAAAACACTAGACGACAAGATAAAAATGTATCTAATGCCCGTGTGGACGTCACTATTTAAGCTCTCGTTCCTTAAGGACAACAACCTGCATTTTGATACTGCTCTGTCGCAATCAGACGATATGGTGCTGAACTGGGAAGCGACTGTTCTTGCCAACAAAATTGCCGTTTGTCCGCATGTATTATACTATTATAGAAAGACAGAGGGTTCGCTAGTCAATGCAAATAACGAGCAGGCGCAAATCAGACGGACGAGAGAGCGCGCGCTCCGCTTTGAAAAGCTTGTCGCCCTACAGAAAAAATACAATTTTGTAATTCCAACACCAGCCAAGCCGGTACCGCTCATCACAAAATATAAATTGTTTTCAGTGCTCACCCTGCTAACCAAAAAGGCATTTCCCAGCAAGCTCAAATATTACCTGTTCGGCGTGCTACCCGTGCTTACAGTAAAGGGGAGATAGCGAGGACAATTTATTTATTGTTGACAAGTTTCAAGTCTTTGACATTTTTGCCAGTAACAATTGAATGACCAGTTGTGCTTTCCAATTTTTTACGAGCTTCATGTGCGACCGCACCACCTTGCTGTGCAACTTTTATATTTTCAGATAACCCTTTAGGGGATTGTTTTTGTGCAATTTCCGTTGTGGAAGCTTCAGCCAGCATGTTCAAAATTAGTTCAAGGTTCGTCATATTGTCGCGAAGATTTTCCTTAGTCAATCCTTTTAGTCTCTTATAGCTGCGGGCATTTATCCCTGCCCAAGTTTTATAAATTTCATCGGTAAGAATTGCATATTCTTGACCTTTTTTGATTCCGCTCTTGTCCCATTCGTCAGTCATAGATTTTCGGACTTCAATCGTTTTTAACCTTTGATTTATCCATTCAAGTGAGTATCCTTTTTTGGCATAAGTTTCCAATGCACGATTGATAGCGAGTTCAGGGTCAACTAGCTCGTCTATGTGCTCGGAGCCAATGCGAGCAAGCCATAACTTGAACGGTTCCGCCTTTGGACTCGGAATTGTTTGAACAAGACGCAAAATCTGTTCAGTATCTGCGACATCAGTGTTATAAAATTTCCCATCCAACGCTCGCATTTTCAGTTGGGTAGTATTGCTACCCAACTCACTTCCTTCCTGTCGTAACTTGTTTCGCAACCATTTCCAATAATTTCTAACTTTTTGATAATCTGGTTGACTAGTTAGAATGGCAATCACATCATGTATGGAAAAATACCATTTTTCTTTCTCCTCATCCCAAAGGGTGCGGATATTTTTATCTTCGAAGAGTTTTATTGATGTGGGCTGATTCATTAGATACCTTATAGCACAATTATAAACAGCAAGTCAAATATTTTTATGGTTCAAGCCTAGTTTAGATTGACTTAAAGTTGATATAAACTATTTTCAGTGCTCACCCTGCTAACCAAAAAGGCATTTCCCAGCAAGCTCAAATATTACCTGTTCGGCGTGCTACCCGTGCTTACAGTAAAGGGGAGATAGCAAGTTCAGGTCATCCCAAAGGGTGCGGATATTTTTATTTACACTACTTGGCACGCTTTTTGCTTGTGACTCCTCAGGTAAGGGGTGTGCAATGGATTACAAGAGGGGCTTTCGGCGGGTATTAGTGGCTAGCATAGCTATACTAGCGATGTCTTGCGCAGGCAAGAAAGCTGGCTCTGCGTCTAGTCTTGCCCCTGCCGACGGCTACAAAGAGGAGCTTGCGGCTTACGAACGTCAAAAGGCTGCTGGAGCGCAAAGCCCGTCTTTGTGGAGTGACGTTGGCGGACGCGGCACTATGTTTCTTGACTATAAAGCCCGCCTTGTGGGTGACGTGGTCATTGTCCGAATTGTTGAAAGCTCTACTGCTAATAACTCCAACCAGACCAATGCCAGTCGCACATCAAACTATGCTTCTGGTGTGACTAATATATTAGGCTTACCGGGCAGTATGGGTATAACCAATTTCTTGGGTAGCGGCAGAGATTTTGACCCAAATATTGAAGCGACTACCAACAATACTTGGGGTGGCAACGGCAGTAAAGAAAAGTCTGATAGTATTAACGCTACCATTGCCGCACGTATTGTGGGTGTGCTTCCATCTGGAAACCTCCTGATAGAGGGGCGCAGGGAGTTAGTGGTTGACCAAGAAAAGCAGACGATTACTATAAAGGGTGTTGTGCGGCAGAAAGATATTGACGCTTCTAACACTGTGGTATCAAGTGCCATAGCTGATGCGCAGATTGCATATTCTGGCGATGGTGTCCTGTCAGATGCGAATCGCAAAGGCTGGTTAGCTACTGTGATAGATTGGATATGGCCATTCTAATGAAACACTTAAAGTTGCTACTTATAATGTCTTATGTGGTAATTTTTGCCACAGATGCACTAGCTGTCGTGAAAATTCGCGATATGGTTAATGTTGAGGGCATTAGAGATAATCAAATTGTAGGCTACGGGCTGGTTGTTGGCTTGAATGGCACTGGCGATAAAAACCAAACCAAATTTACAGGGCGTTCTCTCGTTAATATGCTAGAGCGTATTGGTATCACCGTTGACGAGAACACTGTTAAGGTAAAGAACGTTGCGGCTGTTATGGTGACGGCAAGTTTGCCGCCATTTGCAAAGCCGGGTCAGAATATTGATGTGACTATCTCATCTATAGGCGATGCTAAGAGCATTGAGGGTGGCACATTGGTGCTTACTCCGCTTTCTGCTCCTAATGGACAGGTCTATGCGGTGGCGCAAGGCTCAGTATCGGTAGGCGGGCAGGGCAACACTGGCGGAACGGCAGGTGGGACGGGCAAGAAAAGTCACCTAACGTCAGGGCGCATACCGAACGGTGCTGTAGTGGAGCGCGATATTCCATTTAAGATGAATACTGATAAGATAGAGCTTTCATTTAATAAATATTCACTTGCCGATGTGGTGAATGTTAAGACGACAATCAATAAATTTATCGGCTCAGAGGTGGCATCTATTACATCGCCGTCCAACGTATCGGTGAAACTACCTGCTGATGGGCTGAAGGGTAGCAGTTATTATGATTTTCTCAATAGTTTGTTAAATCTTGAAATACAGCCTGAAACATTTGCAAAGGTAATATTAGATGAACGCACAGGCACTATTGTGATGGGGAGTGACGTTCGTATCAGCACTGTAGCAATATCGCACGGCAGTCTAAATATTACGATAGCAGATGGCGTTCGGATAGACCGAACTCAGGATGTTTCGGCGCCTTCGGCTGAAGAAGCAACTGAAGAGAATCCAAATCCTGCATTGCCAGAGCCTAACAAACAGAGGGATAATCGCGTGATGATGTTGCCTGATGGCGTATCGGTAAGCGACCTAGTCAAGGCATTGAATGCAATAGGTGTGGGTGCTGGCGAACTTATGGCGATATTGCAGTCTATAAAGGCGGCGGGCGCATTGCACGCTGACATACAGGTGATATAATGGCAGGTGTGGCAGGCTTAGTTGATAACATAGTAGCAAATAGGGGCAATGCTGCTCTGGATAGTTTGTCCGCTATGAAAGGGCGTGTTTCTGATAAGGAACGCTTGAAGGTAGCCTGTCAAGGTTTTGAAGCTATGATGAACCAAGTTATGTTACGTGCTATGCGAGAGGCTGTGCCTGATAACGGGTTTATAAAACGTAGCAGTGCAGAGAAAATTTGGACTGATATGCTTGATGAGAAGTATGCTGATACTATGGCAAAGAACAATGTTGGCGGGCTTGCGGATATACTTTATAAATCGCTTGAACCGTCTGTAAAATAAATTATTTTTTGTGCTTGATTTTTGAGGACGACTGGTGTATAGTTTAGGAAACGGCGATGAAGGAGCATTGAGATGAGAATAAGCGAAAGCTACAACAATGATGTTGTGAAGGGGTTTGGCAGAAACGTGAGTGAAAGCAATAGGGCGGCAAATGCCACTTATATGGGCGAACCCGCAGCAACGAATGCCAGCAAGGTTGATTCGCTCGACTTCTCTAGTTCTCGCAAGATTGCCGACATCGCTGTTCAGCTGCGTGAATCTGCTCTGGAAGGGCGGAAAGAGCGCATTAGCGAACTTAGGGAGCAAATCAAGAGTGGCACTTATCACGTATCTAGTCGTGAGATTGCTGAGCGGATTGTTTCTGATAATGGTAAGCTAGCTGACTTTGATTTCCGTATAAGCTAAGTTATCTACCCAACCTGTCGTCCTCCACACTGGCATTAGCTTGCTTTGGAGGGGGTTATGGAACGCATGGACAGTGTTCGTCATCTGTTAGAGATGTTGACATCTTTGGTCAGCCTCTATTCGGAACTGCTTGGGTTGTTATTGGCTGAGAAAGAAGCCATAGCCAAGTGGGAAACTAAAGAAATTGTTGAAGTTACCAAGAAAAAGGATGCCCTTCTAACGAAAGAGGCTCAGCTCAACGTTGCTCGCACAGACCTTATCGCTCAGATATCTGTGGAGTATAGTGCCCCAATGAATAAACTTTCTGACATTATAGACGTTGTCCGCGGAGTGGACTTGAACCTCTCTGATGAATTAGAGAACGTAGGGTTTGCTCTAGTGGAGTTAGTCTCTAAGATTAGTGCAGAAAATCTTGCCTTGAGGAGTATTTACAATACAAACAGCAAGTTAATTGTGGATTTCTTCTCGGCTATCGGTATGACCAGCTTGTCGGGCTATAAGACATCTATAAACACGCCCCCTATGCTGCAGGTAATGGGCTAATGGGGGTTGTAATATGAGTAATTTATTTGGAATGTTATACACTGGCGTATCAGGACTGCTGACTACGCAGGTGCAGATGGATGTGACAGGGCATAATATCGCCAATATAAACAATCCAAACTATACGCGTCAGCGTGCTAACATAGTGTCAACTTCTGTCAGTGTGGAGCAAAATGGTGCTTTCGGGAGCGGGGTGAAAGTGGCAGAGGTTGTCCGCATATATGACGAGCTGTTGGTAAAGACTCTGCGTAAAGAGGCAAGTGCCCTTTCATACTGGACTAGCACGCAAGAGGTGATGATAGAGGTAAAAACCTATTTCAATGAGTTGGAGCAAGATATGGGTTCGGGGCTTGGCGAGCCACTAGACCGCTACTTTAAGGCATGGCAAGATTTAGCAAACACTGCTCCAGATGGTTCTAGTGACTCTGCGGTTAGGCGCACAGAGCTTATAGAAACGAGCATATCGTTAGTAACAACCATCAAAGAAAGCCGTTCTAGCATTGTTGATATCCAGAGGAATATTGACGATACTCTAAAGACTAACATAGACGACATAAATATGCTTGCAGTGCAGATTGCGGACTATAACAAACAAATCCGTTTGACAGAAGCATCTGGCGAGCACGCCAACGATTTGCGCGACCAGCGCGATACTTTAATCAACCAGATAAATGAGCTAGCAAATGTCTCGGTAATAGAACAGCCTAATGGTGCTTGTTCGGTATATCTTGCAGGTATGCCTATTGTGGATGGTGCGGAATCTAGCATCCTATATACAGCATCTAATTCAGAGACAGGTGGCAAGCTGGATATCTATTGGTCAACAGGCAACTGGTATGATAAGGGGCGCAATATCACCAGTATGCTTGATGGCGGCTCTATCGCGGGCAAAGTTAATATACGGGATGGACTGCTAGAGAACTACATTAGCCAGCTAGACGCTCTTGCGACTGCTCTGATAGACGAGACTAACAAACTGCATTCAGCAGGACAGGGGTTAATGAAATATTCAAGCCTAACTGCGGGTAACCCTGTGGGTAATCCTGAATATGCGCTCGGTTCAAAGGTAGGCAGTTTCCCGTCTGCCGTGCAGGAAGGAACGTTCCGAATTAACGTCTATGATGCTGGTGGTAACCTAGCTGATACTTATGATATAGCTGTGAACCCTAATGTTGACACGTTGAATGGCATTGCAACTAAAATTCGTTTGGCAAGCGACAATTTATCGGCTGATATATTAAAAGCCAATGTTGATAGAACGGGCGCAATGCAACTATCAGTTCCAGCGGGCTATACGTTCTCGTTCGGGACGGACACGTCTAACTTTCTATCAGCTGCGGGCTTTAATGGTTTCTTTACAGGTAAAGACGCATCAGATATAAATGTGAACAAATTTCTGGAAGATAACCCTAGCTATATCGCCACCAAGAGCGAGGGGGGCAACGGCAATAACGACGTAGCTCTGAGTATAGCTAATTTGCGCACTCAAAAGGTAATGCAAAAGCAAACATTGAGCCTTGAAGGGTTCTATGCGGCGTTTGTGGGACAGGTTGCCATAGACAAACAGCAGGTGGATATATTTGTTGCCACGCGGACGATGACAGTTACGGAATATACTAAACGCCTGCAGTCTGTGAGTGGCGTATCAGAAACAGAAGAAATGACGAATATGTCTATGTTGCAACGCGTCTTTGAGGCGAATTCGCGCTATGTCAATGCTGTTGACCAGATGCTGCAGATTGTAGTAAGCAGTCTAGGGCTGGTCGGCAGGTAATAGGGGCAGGGATATGAGGATAACCTTTAGGTATCAAGCGGTCACTTATCAGGAATCAATGCGGGCAAGCCTTGATAAGTATATGAAGGCTATGGAGGCTAGCACTAAGCAACGCACACTGCTAGACCCAGAGAGTGCACCCATATCCTATATGTCGGCTTACGGGCTACAGCGGACAATATTTGAGGTAACCAAGTTCACTGATAATGCTAACACCGCAGGCGACTGGCTTGGGCAAGCTGAAACGCAGTTGCGTGAGGCTCTTGACATCATCAGCAAAGCGCGCAATCAGATTGCCGTGAATGGCAACAATAGCACGTTAGATAGTGCAGGTCTGCGTTCGCTAGCACAGGAGGCATTGGAGTTATATAATAGATTTTTTGATTTATCCAATGCCCAATATTTAAATAAATATATCTTCGGCGGACATGAAACTGATACGCCGCCTTTCCAAAATCAGAAAAACTCTGTGACGGCTCTTACGCAGTATGTGGGACGGGGCGGTAATGTTACGGCGAAATCGGCTTTTTCTGATATGTCTGAGATGGGGTCGGGGGAATACTTTGTGAGTGTAAGAAAGGGGCGCGGAAATGTCTGTTACCTGTCAATTACCGATAAATATAATAATCCAGTGATGATAGATTCTAACTCCAGTGATGACACAACCCGCACTGGCAACGACCTGACAAAAGAGCTATCTTTCCAATATCAACCCGGGTTAGTTATAGACACTGGGCGCGGGGTATCTATTACCCTGCCGAACGTGTCGCTGGAGCAGTTTGAAGGGGTGAACTATCGGTTCAACTACACGGCGGGGGCGTATCCTACCTATTTTGGTGACGACGGGATTATAAATAATATTATAGGTTACAATCAAACCGTGCCTATCAACTTTCCCGGTAGCGACCTGTTTATGCAAAGCGCACGCACCCTTAGCAGTCTGCAGTTGTATTCCAAAGCGGGTGCTTATGTTACGAAGGGGACTAGTTTTGCCGATATAAAGGGCACAAATGTAGGGCAAGGCGATTCGCTCACTGTATCGGGAACAGACCACCTCGGCAGACCGCTCGGTGCGGCTGTTGCGCTAGCTACGGGTAATGTCAAGCTAGACCTGCGTGGCACTACTGATGAAGAGCGAACGCTTACATTCGGATTTGGTGGTGACTACTATCAGATAACGATTGCTGAGAGTGGCTATAACAGCATTGATGAACTTACAGTTGCACTTAATCGTGAGCTTGCTTTTGCAAAATATATGGGTCCGCAGGACTCTCTACGCACGTATACCAGCCTGACCGACATAGCTAATTATCACTACGACGAGGTTAGCAAACTAGATAGACCGTCTGGTAGGACGGTTGATTTGACTAGCCATATACTTGTAGGGACTGATGGCGACAGATTGTCATTTTCTACCAGTGAAGTCGGCAACCACACACTGCTAAGCATTACAGGGGGGAAGTTTAACAAATTGGGGCTTGACGACCAGACATTGGTGGCACTCGGCAAGGATACGGTATTTGAGGTAGGGTATAACTTAACAGAATTTGATATGAACGATATAAATGTGTCGTTTAATCTGAATAGGAGCGATTTGAATGGGCAATACGGCATAACGGTCAATGGGGAAACTTTATTCGTATCTGGACTGGATAGCAGTAGTTCCTATGCTGATATTGCATTGGCGATAGACCAAGCTCTGGAGAATGCAGGATTTGGTTATTCTATCAGAGCGCATGCAACAGATACTAAAGATATAAATAATAGTGTAGTTAGCGGGGTATTCACGCTATCGTTCACCACACAGAATATTACTTATGACAAGGATACGTGCCTAGCAGTCAGAATTTATGCAGATAGCACCAATCAATATTTATCTGCAAATATTTCTAATAAACGAGCTTTCCAATGGGATTTCAATGGTAATTTGCGGACTAATTTAGATACACTGCCCAGTTTTGATATGTATATTGCTGATTGTATGGTTACCGTTAGCGGGCTTAACTCAACAAGCACTAATGCTGAGATAGCTATGGCTATCAATAGGGCAATAGTAGATTCTGGACTGGGCTTTAACGTATCGGCTACTGTTGTAGATGGAGCTACGGGCGAGTTCAATATTATTTTAGTGGACGCCCCCTCTGTCAATGCCCCGAAAGTGACTCCTATCAAGAACATCGGGGACTTTATGAGCTTTTTAGATAACTTATACGGCTCTACCGTCAACGTCACGATGAAGGATGGACGGCTCAATGTGGAGGATGTCCGTTCTGGCACTAGCAAATTGTCTATGTTTGTAGAGAGTAATAATCAAGGCATCTCAATGACGGCAGGCGATGAGAGCGTTATAGCTAGTGGCAGATACACTGGCTATGAGGACACTCGCTGGAATGTTGTATATACAGTTGAACCAGAAGCAGCACCTAACGACAAGCTACGAGACGTGAAGCTTACAATATACGACAATGAAGGCAAACAAGTATTAACGCGTGAAATAAAGGATTATCGTGGCGAGCCGATTACCCTGCGGCATGGGGTAAGTATAGTGCTAGACGATGCTCCGACTAGAAACCCTATAACTGGAGCTATTGTGGAAAACTCATTCTCGCTGGAGTTGAAGGCAAATCCGTCTTTAAGTTTTGGCGATATGAGTATGGTAAAGGACGGCACAAGCGCAAATGCGTTCGCTACGTTGACTAATCTATACACTGCACTTGAGAACGCTTTAAGTATAGGTGCATCTACTGCACCAAGCTCGTGGACAAATCCGATACCATCTACGGCACTGCCCAGTTTTGACGGCACGTTCGGTGGTAATTATAATGCTACTTGGAACTATGAGGTGCTCTCTCCAGAGGGCAAGTCGCAGTATTATCTGCAAAAGCCCTATGCTTTCACAACAGGCACGTTGAACTATAACGCTGATATGGTTAACGGAATGTTGACGGGTTCAGCTGTTAAAACCCTTGATTTCACAATTCAATATTATAATAACGAAACGGGGATACGTGAAGCCACCTTTGTATCTGTTGACTTATCTGGTGTGACTGACCAACAATCGCTATCGGATGCGATATTGAGTAGGCTTGATACGCTTGGTGCTGGTATGCATGGGATGCGTATAACTAATCAAAATGGGAAACTCCAATTTGAGACTCTTGCAGGCTCAAAGAGTGTATCTGTAGTCCCCGCTGATGACTATGCCGCATATATTATGGGGCTAGACGATGGGCGCGCACAGCAAATGGCAAATAATTTTGGGGAAAACTATGGAACAACGTTTGTTATAAAGCATTTTGATAGTGCAACGTCTGGTTGGATTACTGCAAGTGTCACGTTGAGTGGGCATTACGATAGCACTACGGATGTTATAGCTAGCATAAACAGCCAGCTTGCTACTCTGAGTGCTGCCGCTACTGCACGGTTAGATAGCGAGGGCAGACTAGAGTTTATTGCGGCATCTATTCCGCCTGTGCCGTTCTTCTACGAGGTAGTGGCGACAGAGAATGATGCGCTGGGGCTTGGCAACTCTGTGCAGAAATATCTGAAAGGAGGCGTTAGAATACCCCTTGATATGACTACGCTCTCAAGCGGACAGCGCGGGCTAATCGTATCGGTAGGGACTAACCAATATAACGTGGAGTTGCCAGCAAGGGAATACGCTAGCGTTGCGGAGGTTGCAGCAGAAATTAACAGCCAGTTGCTTGCGCAGTCTGCTCCAAGCGAGATACTGGCGACTGTTGGCATAGATGGCTCACTAGCTTTTACCACGCCGAGCGACACAGCCCTTTCATTTAACGTAGAGGGGGATTACAGCGGCACATTAGGCTTTGTTAAGACAGGGGATAGAGCAAATATTAGGGTTACAGATGAAAGAGGCGCACTTGTTCAAAATGTTGTGATGAACGCTGCTGATGTTTATGTAGACGTAAAGGATGGGCATAAACTGGCGTTTAATACAGGGACGCTGGTGTATGCGGACAGCTTTAAGGCGGCAATCGGTTCGGGTGTGGGATATGAGCTTGAGGTTATGGATTCGGTTTTTGAGCAAATGAACTTGGCGTTGACTCAGCTCGGCACGCGCACGTCGCGTGTGGATACGGTGTTAAAGTTTAATCAGTCTATAGTTATGACTGCGGAGACGCGAAAAGCGGTTCATTTGGGGAGCACTACGTCTGATTTGCTGTTATTAGCCAGCAATCTGACGCTTGCTGAGGAGGCATACAAGGTGTCAATGGCAACAGTGACGCGTATGCTGTCAATATCAATAATGGATTTTTTGAGATAAAAATATTTTTATAAAATACACTTTACATGGGTGCAAATTTATAATATAGTATCGTTGTTTATATTGTGATGCGTTCATGTAGGGCGTACAAAGGAGATGTGCATGTCAAACGATAAAGATGCTAAAGTGGTGCAGGTGCCAAATGTGCCACTGTAATCCCCCTCTACGTTAAATGAAAGGGCTGTGTCGCTCGGCGTGGTAAAAGCTAGTGA
>NZ_BAAIHG010000020.1:0-21070 GCF_054655775.1 Candidatus Termitispirillum reticulitermitis
AGCTACTTCGTCATACGATAACTTGCCACTGAGCACATCCTCTACCCCTTTAATCTTGCCATAACTTCCCACAATACATACCCCTAATAAAAAATATATGAGGGGCATTTTAACTTGTGCAATTACAAAGAAATAAATCCTATTGCTATATTTTTGATAATGGGTTAGAGTAGTAGTCCATAATATTTAGGAGAATAGCAGATGTCTAGACGTTGCGAAGTATGTGGCAAAGGTCCCATGTCGGGCAATAAGGTGAGCCATGCTCACAATGTGTCTAAACGGGTGTTCCTGCCGAACCTGCAGCACGTCCGCGCTATAGGCGAGGGCGGGGCTATTGAGCACAAGCGCGTATGCGCTAAGTGCCTGAAAGCTGGAAAAGTAAAGAAGGCTTAAATATGAAACGCAGAGAGTTCCTCAAGTCATCTCTTTCGCTCGGTGTGGCTCTGTCGCTTGGCAGGGCTGAGGTTGCCTTGTCCGCAGATGTCCCCGATTTAGTGGTGGTAAAAGGTGAGCCTGTTCGGGCGACTGAGAGGGCTATTGACGCACTAGGCGGTATCGGAAGGTTTGTGAAACCCGGACAAAGTGTCGTTATCAAGCCTAATATGAGCTTTGCTTCTGGCATAGACGTTGCAGCTAACACTAATCCTGATGTTGTAGCGACTGTTGTGCGCCTGTGCAAGGCGGCTGGAGCGAAGAAAATCTCTGTCCTAGACCATACGCTGGCGGCGGCTGAGTCATGCTTAGAGCTTTCTGGCATTCGTGCCGCTTGCAATAAAGTTGTTTCTAACTGCGTTCACGCTGTAGGAGATAAACGTTTTTATAGCGAAGTCAAGATTAAAGGTGCGCAGTCGCTCAAAACTACAAGCGTTATGCGTGAGGTTTTAGAGGCTGATGTCCTAATTGCCGTGCCAAAAGCAAAGTCGCACGGAGGTGCTGGCGTGTCCTGCACTATGAAAGGGAATCTCGGACTTATTTACGATAGGGGCGTATTCCATTTCTCTAGTTTGCACACCTGTGTAGCCGACCTGTACTCGTTGCTAGTGCCGGCATTTTCAGTGGTTGATGCCACTAAGGTGATGACTACTAATGGTCCTGGGGGACCGGGCAAGGTGATAGACTACGGCGAAATAGTGGCATCTATAGATGGCGTTGCGGCAGATGCGTATATTGCTAGTAGCTACGAATGGTTCGGCAGACGCGTAAAACCTGAAAACGTTGGTTATCTGAAAGAGGCGGCGGCGCGCGGACTTGGCAGAATAGATATAGATGCTATGCGCATATCAAGGTTGAACGTGTAAAGTTATGATGTGTCGCATATCTGGGCGACGCGTAGCACAAGGGGTGTCGCTCTTTCTGTTCGTGTCGTTGCTCGTATTCACTAGTAGTCAGTTGTCTAATGATATTATTGATAAATGGGCATCGTTTTATATGCTCGTTGACCCGCTGAGACTGCCAATAATATTTATTGCACTGCGAGAAATTTCACTGCATATCATTTTATTCATTATAGTGGCTCTTTTAATCATCCGTTTCGGCAGATTCTTTTGTGCCAAAATCTGCCCGATGGGTATAACGATTGATATAATAGATAATTTTGCAAATGTTGATAACAAGTCGCTTAACACCGCTGTAAAGTATATTGCACTGCTTGCAATAGCTGTGTGTGCACTAGTTGCGGGCGTCAACCTATCGTTCCATCTAATGCCGATGAGTATTGCTACCAGACTATACGCATTAGTTCTATATCCATTTACAACGCTTATAGCATCTGGCGGACTAGAAGTCGCACAGAATTTAGGGTTACTTGACTATGCCACATTTGGCGTCAGACGCTATGCTACTGTGCTATATATAGTTGTTTTATTTACTGCGTTGGCAGTGCTAGCTAGGCACTATAAGCGGTTCTGGTGTCGCTACCTGTGCCCTGCGGGTGCTATGTTTGGGTTATTCTCGGCACTAGGCAGGTATAGGCGGGCGGTGAATGTTGTTCAGTGTATAAAATGCGGTAAATGTGAACGTGTATGCCCTATGTGTGCCATTGATAAGATATATAGCTACGACCACAAGGAGTGCATAGCTTGTAAAGATTGTGAGCGGAGCTGTCCTGTGGGAGCAATCAGTTTCGGTTGGCGTGGCAAGAGAGAGAGCGGTAGCGGAACATTTAACACTGTCCCTATTACGCGCCGCAGGTTGCTAGGCGGTGCATTTGCAGGTATAGGGGTTGGACTATTCAGCTTAACTGAATTGAAATCGTTAATCTACCTGCCGAGGGAGCATAGCGATGTTATAGATGCGGCACTTATCCGACCGCCGGGTGCACTGCCTGAGGCGGAGTTTTTAGCGCGTTGCGTGCGTTGTGGCGAATGTATGGTTGCTTGTCCTACCAATGGATTACAGCCATTAGCGTTGCAGTCGGGCACTGCGGCTTTGTTTTCGCCTGTGTTGGTGCCAGCTATAGGCAATTGTTCTAACACTTGCAACAAATGTGGACATGTTTGCCCGACCAGTGCTATCAGGGAACTATCACTAGAAGAGAAACGGCACGCGAAAATCGGCGTTGCGCGGATATTAAAGGAACGTTGCCTTGCATGGGAGGAGGGGAAATCCTGTGTTGTATGCCAAGAGGTCTGTCCCTATAATGCCATAAAGCTAGACAGAGTTGCGGGTGCAGTTGCATCGGTGCCTGTGATAGAAGAGAATCGCTGTTTCGGTTGCGGAGCATGTGAAAATGCCTGTCCTCAAGCACTTGCTGCTGTGATAGTAGAGCCTACTGGGGCGATACGCATATCAGAAGGGAGCTATGTAGAAAAGTCGCTCTCACTTGGACTGAGCCTTAAAGTGAATGAAAAAACAAATATTATAGAATATCAACAAGAAGATTCTAACGGCAAGTTACCGCCGGGGTTTGTGGAATAAAGCTAGTGGCTGAACTGACAGAAAGCTAGATATAAAGTGGTAGACACTTAAACTACATATTGACTAGGGTTACAATTTGCCTATTGCGTTACGATGTATAAGGTGCTATAAATATCCCTCATGGCGAAGATAATCGCATTGGCGAACCAGAAAGGTGGTGTCGGCAAGACCACCACCGCGATAAACCTCAGCGAAGCACTAGTCCAAAAGGGCAAGCGTGTATTGCTTGTTGATATTGACCCGCAGGCTAACAGCACTAGTGGCGTTGGCGTGAGCCTTGCCAAAGATGCACCTAGCATATATGAGGTGTTGAGTGGCACGGTGCCAGCAGAGCGTGCCATACTCAAAGCTGCAGCTGGCATTGATGTGTTGCCTACCCGCATAGACCTCGCTGCTGCAGAGGTTGAACTTGTTTCGGAGGAAGGCAGAGAACAACGTCTAAAAAGGTGCCTGCAACACGTGCGTGATAATTATGATTTTATATTGATAGACTGTCAACCCTCATTAGGGCTACTTACTGTGAACGCTCTTACGGCAGCGGACAGCGTCTTAATACCGTTGCAATGTGAATACTACGCTATGGAGGGGCTGGGGCAGTTGCTGAAGACCATTAGGCGTATACGTGAGAATCTGAACCCCTCATTAGGGCTGGAGGGTATATTGCTTACAATGTATGATGCCCGCAACAACCTATCGGACGAAGTTAAAGAGCAGGTGGAAGCGAATTTTCAGAAAGAGGCGTTCAAGACTGTTATCCCGCGCAATGTGCGCTTGAGCGAGGCGCCAAGTTATGGCACTCCCATAAATATGTATGATAAAAGCTCAGTCGGTGCGGCGAAGTATAACGAACTGGCTGACGAGCTATTAGCAAGGAACGGATTATAAATGTGCGCATTCTATCGTTAATTTTAGTATCGGTTTTATTTGCGTTCAACGCCAGCGCGGCTGATTTCGCTGAGGGTGTCCACTATAGTGTGCTAAAAACACCGCTAAAATATGATGATGGTCGCAAGCAACAGATATTTACAGAGGTGTATTCCGTCTATTGCGGGTTCTGTTTCCAATATGAACGTTCCGTTATCCCCAAGCTAAAACAATCATTGCCTAAAAACGTTATCTTTGAGGAACGTCATATCAGGCAGTTAGGGCAGTTCGGGGAGGAGGCAAACGATATATTATCGGTTTTGTGGGACGTTCCCAGCTATCAGCGGGTGAAGTCAGCCTATTTTAGTGCAATATTTGTAGATAAGAAACGATTCAGCAGGGACGAGTTTATAAACTTTGGGTTAAAGACTGCTAGTCTTACCCACAAGCAGTTTAATGAACGGCTTGACAATCCGCGGACAAGGGCAACGCGGGCGCGTTGGGACGAGGCATATCCAATAGCTAAAGAATACGGAACACCAGTGTTTGTGGTGAACGGCAGATACGTGGTGCTGACGGACAGCATAAAATCTCAACAGGAATATAACGAGCTGATTAAATATCTGTTGAAAAAGTAATTTTTCACTTGCTATACGATTAAGTTTTGTATAGAATACTCCCTTAATTATTATGAGGTTAGTATGAAATATGATAAAGCCAGCAAAAATCTGCCCCCCCCCCGCAAAGTGCAACAGGCAGTGATAGTAGCAATTATTGTATAGCTCTTATTCGCCCGAACTATAAGGGTAGCGACCTAGCCCCGTGTCTCTCGCTTGGTTATCTATCTGGGTATCTTAAAGCTAATAAACATAAAGCACTTATAATAGATGCTAAACTGGATGAGCTGTCTAATAGCGATATATTAGCGATATTAAAGAGAGAACATATATCAGTAGCAGGTATTACCTGCTTGAGTGCAGTTGCCAGTGAAACAGCTATCCTTTCGCAATACTTAAAGGTGGCAGGTATCAAAGTTATAATAGGCGGCGTTCATCCAACCTTTATGCCGTATCAGATGCTTGTTTCTAGCGGTGCAGATTATGTTGTGTGCGGAGAGGGGGAGATTGCCCTGCTTAAACTTGCAGAAAATAATTTTGATAGCAAGTTGCCTGATGGAACGTTGATTAAAGGAGTCTATTCCCTAAATGAATTGGAAGATGAAAATGCTCCAGTTATTAGGGCAGATATAGTTGAAAACCTTGATGATATACCATATCCAGATTGGGAGCAACTGCATCCAGCGCATAGTGCTTGGACACCGCCTTGGTTTATAGCAAAACAGGTGCCCGTAGTAGGCATTATGTCATCTCGTGGCTGTCCATACTCATGTAAATTTTGCTCCAGCCCTAATTTTTACAATAGGCGAACACGTATGCGCTCCCCAGAGAATGTATTGGGTGAAATGCGCTTGCTGAAAGAAAAATACGGAATCCGTGAGATAAAGTTCTTAGACGAAAATATGACATCTGACACAAGGTATGTGAACGACCTGTGCAATGCTATTATTAAATCTAACTTAAATTTGCCACTATTCACACAAGCTAGGGCAGACAGGCTTGACGATAAACTCGTGAAAACTATGAAACGGGCAGGATTTTACAATATAGGTATAGGTATTGAATCAGCATCCCCAGTAATGTTAAAAAATATGAACAAGCGTGAAGATATAGATACCATTAAAAATGCTATTAAGGTAATTTCTGATAATGGTATATTAGTAGCAGGTTTCTTCGTGCTTGGAATGCCCGGTGAAACTAAGCAAACTATCAAAGAAACTATGGACTTCATAATGAGTGAGCCACTTGATTTAATCAATGTTTCAATACTAGCTGTTCTGCCCGGTTCAGATTACTGGAGCGAGCTAGAAGGGCAATACGTTCGTGCACTTGATTCTAGTTATTGGAGTCAAGCTACGTATGTGCCAGACGGCTTGACAGCTAAATATTTAGTTGATGCCGAGAGGCAAGCAACTCGTAAGTTTTATTTAAGACCAAGAATAATATTTAAGATGTTAAAATATATCAAACTCAGACATGTCCGACATATCTTTGCGCGACTACGCTCTATGCGTCTATTTGGCAGTTAGAGTCTATACTATTTGTCGAAGAAGTGCACATAGCGCATTCTTGTCAAGAAGTGGCTGATATATCGGAATTTAATGTATTTCATTAGCTTAAATATTATTTTTGGTCTTAGGTAAAACTTTCGCAATGCTTGTTTTTCAGCATAAACTATTTCTTCTGTAGTCAAGCCGTCTGGCACGTAATTGACTTCGCTGAAATATGCTTGGCTGAATATATTTGTATATTGCCCCTTGAGTTCGTCCCAATATTCGGAGCCAGGAAGAACGGTTAGTATTGTAACAGAGACTAAATCAAGTGGCTCATTCATCATGAAGTCCATAGTTTCTTTGATAGTTTGCTTAGTTTCACCGGGCATTCCGAATATGAAGAAACCCGTTATTAAAATACCGTTGTCGTGGAGTATTTTTATAGCAGTTTTTATAGCGTCAATATCTTCTCGCTTGTCCATATTTTTTAGCATCGTAGGAGATGCTGACTCAATCCCAATAGCAAAATTGTAGAACCCCGCCCGTTTCATAGTTTTCACTAGTTTATCGTCAAGCCTGTCTGCCCTAGCCTGTGTGAACAGCGACAGATTTAAGTCAGAGTCAATAATTGCCTCACATAAGCTGTCAATATAGTCTCTATCAACCGTGATATTGTCATCGGCAAACCTTATTTCACGAATTCCATAATGTTCTTTTAATAGGCGCATTTCGCCTAATACATTTTCTGGCGAGCGCATGCGCACCCGTCTGCCATAAAAGTTAGCACTGGAACAAAATTTACATGAGTATGGACAACCACGAGATGACATAATGCCCGCAACTGGTGCATTTTTTGTCGTCCACCATAGGGGAACGTATGCACTGTGCGTTGGCTGCAACTGCTCCCAGTCTGGATATGGTATGTCATCAAGGTTTTCAACTACGTCCGCCCTAATAGCTGGAGCATCTTCGTCCTTTAGCTCATTTAATGAATAAACACCTTTAATTAGTGAGCCGTCAAGCAAAATGTTGCTGAAGTTATTTTCCAGAAGTTTAAGTAAAGCAATTTCTCCCTCGCCACATACCACATAGTCCGCTCCGCTTGCGGTAAGTGTCTGATATGGCATAAATGTTGGGTGAACACCGCCTATTACGACCTTGATTTCTGAGGATTTCAGATGTTTAGATAGGGCTGCTACTTCGTTGGCATAGTTGCTCAGACAGGTAATACCTGATAGAACAATATTCTCTCTCTTCAGTATCGCTAAAACATCATCATTAGACAGATTATCACGTAGGGCATCTATTATCAGTACATTATGTCCGTTAGCTTTAAGGTATCCAGACAGATAGCCCAGTGAAAGGGCAGGAGCCATCCCGCTGTTCTCATACTTTGGGCGAATAAGGGCTATACAATAATTGCAACTATCACTGCCTGTTGCACTTTGCGGGGGGGGGGGGTAAATTTTTGCTGACTTTATCATATTTCATACTAACCTCATAATATATAAGAACATTTGATTATACACAGAAAATTAATTACTGCAAGACAATTTTTGTTCACGACGGCAAGCAAATCCTAGCAAACTGTCCCACCTGCCTAGCCCCACCAATAACAAGCGGCATCCTGTTCGGACTATTTTTTCAAGGGGTAAAGATGTTAGCCTCGTTTTAGATTGTCAATATATATATGTATCAGTGAGACTGCCGCTGGGGTCACGCAGGGGATGCGCCCTGCTTGACTGAGTGTCTCAGGGCGAATTTTTGATAGTTTTTCTAGCTGCTCTTTCCTCAACCCTGCTATTTTGGCATAGTCTAAATCGTCTGGTATGCGAACACGCTCATTGCCAGCCTGTTTAGCTATGTCGTGTGCCTGCCGATGTATGTATCCTTCATATTTCAGCATAATCTCTACTTCGCCTGTCGCTCTGTCAGATAGCGGCTCACTAGGTGAACCCGCTAGGGCGACAACTCCCTTATAGTCCATATCTTCGTGTTTCAAGAGAGCATCAGCTTTAATGCTCTTTCCGTCATATTCAAGGGTTCGTGCTTTCAATCGTTCAATCTCTGTTAGGACACTATCCCGCTCAGCGGTGAAACGTGCAAGCCGCGAATCGCTAATTAAACCTAACCTATATCCGCGTTCCAGTAGCCGATATTCTGCATTATCTTCACGCAATAGCAACCTATGCTCCCCGCGTGATGAGAACATTCTATACGGCTCATCAGCCCCTTTCGTCACAAGGTCGTCTATTAGCACGCCAATGTAGCTTTCTTCACGCCCGATAATAAAAGGTTCTTTATTATCTAGGGAGAGCACAGCATTCACCCCTGCTACAAAGCCCTGCACAGCTGCCTCCTCGTAGCCACTTGTGCCGTTGATTTGCCCTGCACAGAACAAGCCTGCAACTTTCTTGGCTTCTAGCGTATGGCGTAGCTCGGTTGGGTCTATGCAATCATATTCTACGCAATAGCCGGGGCGGACGATAAGTGCCCGTTCAAGCCCTGCAACGGAGCGAATCATATTCTCCTGCGTATCATAAGGCAAGCTTGTGCTAAACCCATTCAGATACACTTCGCTAGAATCAAGTCCCTCTTGCTCTAAAATAATCTGATGACGTTCTCTGTCCTTGAATCTATTGATTTTATCCTCAATAGATGGGCAGTAGCGCGGTCCCAGTGTGCTGATTACCCCATTAAATCTATTAGAACGCGTCATACCCTCACGGATAATCTCATGCGTGTGTGCATTAGTGTATGTCATATAACAGGGATGCTGTGGCAGAGCTACCTTTTCAGTCTCAAATGAAAATGGGCAGATAGGGTTGTCGCTCTCAACAAGCTCTAGTCCGTCAAAGTTAATGCTATCTTTGTGAACGCGTGCGCAGGTGCCGGTGCGGAAACGGCGCATCCTTAAACCTGCTCCTATCATACTATCAGTAATGCCGACACCCGCAAACTCGTTCATTCTGCCACCAGCATAGCTAGATGTGCCGATGTGTAGCAGTCCGCCGAGAAATGTGCCCGTTGCTATCAACACACGCGGAGCATAAAAATCAACCCCTATCTGCGTGCCAACACCTATTACCCTATTATTCTCAATATGAATAGCATTTACTAGCGTCTGAAAGACGCGCAAGCCTGATTGAGACAGGACTGTGTGAATCATTCTGCTACGATATTTTTGTTTGTCAGCCTGTGCCCTGCTAGACCAAACAGCCGCACCCTTCTTTCTGTTTAATATGCGGAACTGAATGCCTGTATTATCAATGCAATGCGCCATTTCACCGCCCAGTGCATCAAGGTCTTTTACTAGGTTGCCCTTAGCAAGCCCGCCCACAGCAGGGTTGCAGCTCATCTGCCCGATGTTGTCAATATTGCCTGTCAGCATTAGCGTGCGCGCACCCATACGCGCTGTTGCAAGTGCCGCCTCTATCCCCGCATGCCCTGCGCCAATCACTATTAGGTCAAATCTATTTTCGCTATTCATTTACCTTATATCCGCGCGGCGTTACCATCTTGCCGTCTATTAGCCTAGTGCGAGTGTTGCCGACTATGATGAGCGTCAGCATATCCACAAAGCCCAGAGCAAAGTCGTCTATGGTTGCTATATATAGCTCTTCCCTGTCTCTAAATGCATTGCGGACGGCACCTATTACTAGATTGCCACGCTCACGGAACTTCTTTAACGTGTAAGGTAGCTGCTCTTTCCTAGTGAGTGAGGCGGGGTTGTATAAGGCGCAGACGAAATCACCTACGTTCACAGCGTCTATGCGTTTCTCAATAACATTCCACGGGGTGAGCTGGTCAGACAGCGACAACAGCACAACGTCCTCGCTTATTGGTGCGCCTAGTCTAGCCGATGCTGCCATAGCAGCGGTTACAGAAGGCGCAACGGTAATCTCCACCCCATTGCCAGTGGCTAGTTTGTGGGTAGCGGCTAGCTCGTAGGCAAGGGATGCCATACCATATATAGATGGGTCGCCCCCGCAGACTATACAGGCACGTCTGCCAGCTACTGCTTGTTTAACTGCGTATTCCACACGTTCAATCTCATGGCGCATCCCTGTCTGGAATATCTCCTGTTTCTCATTTAGATATGGTTTTGCTTCATCTATGTAGCGTTTATAGCCTGCCACTACATCAGCGGAGCTGAGCAGATTAGTCGCAAGTGGCGACATTAGCTCGTGAAAGCCCAGTCCTACGACTGCAAGTGTTCCATTAGAGTTCTTTTGCATATTCAATACCTACTATATCTTTCGCAATGGCGACTGTCACGCTCTCATATTTATGTAACGGCAATACTAGAGGCGTATTTAGAGCATTATGCGCTGCAATAGCAGCTGACGGTTCAGCCACCGCCGATATATCAAAATGTTTTGCCGCCGCTGTCGGCTGGAAGCCAGTAGCGCAAGCATCGTATAGAAACTTCGGCAGAAAACGCAATTGTATGTTTAGTTGTTTTGCGGTCTCTATTATGCCGTGCTCATCTTGTTTCACCCATGCTGATGCTATTAGACGCAGGTCGCTCGTTTTAATGCCTGCATCAGCGCAGGCAGACGTGATAGCCTGAATGACTGCATCAGTTGAGACACCTTTTCTGGCACCAACGCCTGCCACGTATAGCTTATCTGCCTCAGTCGCAGTGGTTATTACTGGTGTAGCTCCTGTGATATTTGACACAATAAAGGCAAGCTCGTTTGCCCCGCCCTCGTGTCCCGATACTGAACTGATGACAAAGCGTGCAGCGTCGTCTAGCACGACCACTGCAGGGTCGCTATATTTAGACTTCAAATGCGGTGCTACTGCACGGGCGGCGATGCCATGCGCCATAATAAAGATAAGTGCCTTACTTTTGCCAAATAAACGTGCGGTAATATCAGACAGGCTCTCAAAGCTATTATCCCCACTAGAACAATATTTAGCCAGTATGTATGCATGGGCGTTAAGCTTGTTGGTGTTTAGCCTAGCAGCCAAAAGGCGCGCCAAACGCGCACCGTTCTCGGACACAGAAAAAATAGCAATATTGCTCATAGCAGAGACTAATTCTAACTGACAAGTGCGTGATTGTCAAATGCCCTGTTTCAGTCGCCCTTGACAAATTTATTTAATGCGGCAGTGTCGCTGATACATATCTATATAAATAAGCTAAAGAGGAGTTAGCACTTTTACCCCTTGAAAAAATGTCAAACTATACACTTTTACCCCTTGAAAAAATGTTAGTTTTTGGTTATAATCTCGTAAATAAGGATTTATTAAGGGGGGTAGGTTAGTGGACAGATTAGCTATGTCGGAGCTTGTCAGCTGGAAAAATAGTCCGAACAGGATGCCACTTGTTATTGATGGGGCTAGGCAGGTTGGGAAGACGTGGCTTATGCGGGAGTTTGGAAAACTACACTACAAAAATACAGTTTATATAAACCTTGACGATGAGCGGAAACTTCACAAAATATTTGAACCTGACCTTAATCCACAGAGGTTAATTAAAGGCTTGGCGTTTGAGAAAGAACAAGAGATAACCCCTGCTGACACCCTCATCATCTTTGATGAAATACAGGAATGCAACAGGGCGTTGATGTCGTTGAAATATTTCTGTGAGAACGCTCCAGAATACCATATCGTTTCAGCTGGCAGTCTGCTAGGCGTGGCTATACACAAAGAGAGTTCATACCCTGTTGGGAAAGTTCAGACCATTAGCCTACATCCGCTAAACTTTGCCGAGTTTATGGATGCTATAGGCGAACCCCGCTATAAAAAGCTATTAGAAAATAAAGACTACAACCTATCATACACCATAGAGGAGCGGTTAATTGATGCACTTAAACACTATTACTTTGTCGGCGGTATGCCCAAAGCGGTGTTGGCGTTCGCAGAACGTAGCAACCTGAACGATGTTAGAAGGATACAAGAGGATATTTTAAGAAATTTTGAGTTAGATTTTTCAAAGCACATTGATGCTCCATCTATACCCAAAGTGGGATTGCTCTGGGAGTCCACACCGAACCAGCTTGCTAAAGAGAATAAGCAGTTTGTTTATAGAGATATGAAACAGGGTGCACGGGCAAGCCAGTATGAGTCAGCATTCTATTGGCTTGATAAAGTTGGGCTTATCCATAAAGTTCACAGGGTTGAAACTCCAAATTTGCCACTATCTGCATACAAAAAAGAGGCGTTTAAGGTGTATTTACTAGACGTAGGGCTATTGTCTGCAAAAGTGAAGCTCACAATAGACAATCTAAAGGGTGGTGGCACATCGGTGTTCAGCCACTTCAAGGGGGCATTGACGGAGCAGTATGTTTTACAGGAACTGAAAGCATCAGAACGAACGATAGATATATGTTATTGGACAAACGATAGAAGTAAGGGCATTGCAGAAGTAGATTTTTTGATTCAGCATAACGGCGAGATTATCCCCATAGAGGTTAAATCGTCTATAAACCTGAAAGCAAAAAGTTTAAGGGTGTATATGGACTATTATAGTCCCAGAGTTGCTATCAGAACATCACTTGGCAGATATGGATACCACGACAGCCTGTGTGACATACCGCTATACCTTATAGGACAGTTTGCAAAGATTTGCTTGCCGTCGTGAACAAAAATTGCCTTACAATAATTAAATTTCCGTGCATAATCAGTTGTTATAATTTATTATAAGGATTTGACAATTTCTTGCACTTCGTTATACTATCTCCACTTTGTTTTATAAGGAGAATGTGTAATGTCTGAACCCGCATAATCAATATTTAAGCAGGTTTAAGCCTCTAATATAGACAAGACCAGCTGGCTATTTTCAAAGCAGTAAGAGGAAAACTTGACAATATCCGAAACATCTCATATATTTGCGGTGTATAGGAGTTAATATGTATGCTGAAGTCTGGCTAGGATAGCGAATGATAAAGACAAATAGCAGTCGTGGCGAAATAATCCTCTATCAGACTGAGGATGGACTAGCGAAAATTGAAGTTGAACTGCAAGGGGAAACCGTTTGGCTCACGCAAGAGCAGATGGCAAGGTTGTTTCAACGCGACATCAGCGTGATTAGTCGGCATATACGTAACGTCTTCGGCGAAAGGGAGCTAGACAAAAAAAGCAATTTGCAAAAAATGCAACTTCCTAATTCTGATAAGCCAACTAACCTTTATTCGCTTGATGTGATTATCTCAGTAGGCTACCGCGTAAAATCTCTACGTGGCACACAGTTTCGCATCTGGGCGAATAGTATCCTAAAGGAATATATACAAAAAGGATTTGCAATGAACGATGCCCTCCTGAAAAATGAGGGTGGTGGCAACTATTTTAACGAACTGCTTGCCCGTATCCGTGATATTCGCACATCAGAAAAAGTCTTTTACCGCAAAGTTCTTGAAATATATGCAACCAGTATTGACTATGACCCAAGCGCAGAGTCGTCGCGGCTTTTTTTTCAGACTGTGCAAAACAAGATGCACTTTGCGGCGCATGGCAACACTGCTGCCGAACTGATTTACTATCGGTCAGATGGAGACAGTCCATTTTCAGGTATGACAGCTTGGCATGGAGACCGTCCAAAAGAAAGCGATGCAATCATTGCCAAAAATTACTTATCATCAGACGAAATAGATACACTCAACCGCATTGTAACGCTTTATTTGGAGTTTGCAGAATTGCAGGCTAAGGAACGCATACCGATGTACATGAAAGATTGGTTGGAACGCCTTGACGATTTCTTGCAAGTGTCGCGCAAGGGTTTGTTGAACCACGCAGGGAAAATCAGCCACGAAGTTGCTGAGAAAAAAGCATTGACCGAGTTTGCCAAATACAAAACGCTAACAGCAGGTGAGTTGTCAGCTGTGGAAAAACATTTTCTTGAAAGTATAGACGCAAAGCAAAAATAGTTAGAACATGTGGGCGAGAAAAGGATTTGACAATTTCTTGCACTTAGTTATACTATCTCCACTTTGTTTTATTAAGGAGAATGTATAATGTCTGAAAATGCAATAACAACAACTATCTTCACCCCCCCCCCCCCCCCCCCCCCGCATAATCAATATTTAAGCAGGTTTAAGCCCCTACTCTTTCTTTTAATATCAATAATTGCAATCATCTGCACATATTGTGTGCTATCAATACTATACGTAGGCTATGTTGGCGTTCCGTTAAAGTTTCAGAAGTATATAGAAATAAGTGGCTCACAGCTCTATAGCGGTATAGGTAGCGAATTTAGCATAGCTGGCGTGGATAAGGATATAATCAGGAGCAATATAGATAATGCTACTATAACATTTTCTCTAGGCGACAAAGCCTCAAAAGACTGGCGGCGTATTTCGCTAGTAGCAGAGAAAATAAACCCGTCTAACGGCGATGGCGGTGCGTATGTGCAGTATATCAACAAAGCAGGGCAGAGTGTTCAGCGCAGTTTTGAGCCATTGCGGGACGGCATAAACCCGACTAAAAAGCTACGGGATACGTCTATATCAAAGTTTAACCTGTGTTTTGCTTACAAAACTGGTTTTTCAGTTAAACTTGACTCTGCAATACTAAGTAAATATCCGGTATTGCCTAATACGTTTATAGTGCCAGCTATTGTGCTATCTATTGCGGTGTTAATAATTGTGTGGCTCTGTTTTTACAAGGGGCTATACAGGTGGTTTATAGGGCATAACTGGGCACTGCTTGCTGTCATTGTGCTGGCGCAGTTCACTGTGTTCTACTACTATGTTGGAGAGAAAAAAGACCTCTTGTTTGACGAAGTGACGGACTACTACGAGGCTAATGGCGGTGATAGGATACCATTCATATATGATGAAGTTGCGGGTATAGAATGGCACTCTTCACAGGGGCTTTTTCAAGATATAACAGCTCAGCAGGATGAAGGTTTGTCGCACTTCAACAAGTTGAGAACTAGGCGCGCTATCCATTCCCCAATACATAGTATACAGTTGCATCTTGTTTCACTACTTTCACCTAACCAGTTTAGTATGTGGATTGGTTATGGTGTGAATATCGTCTGGTTTATAGCTTTATCAGCTATTTTATATGCACTATCTAAACGTATTTTGCCAAACAAATTAGCTCTCTTGCCACCTGTGTTATATGGGTTTGGCTGGTCTGCCATAGCGATGATGGTATATATTCGTTCATACGTAACAGCCACATTCTTTTACACTCTACTGGCTTATCTAGCACTTGATATTTTAGAAAAGTCTAAACTGACAAAAAGGTTTTATCTGACACTAGCGATAACGGCTTTCTTTGGCGTTGATGCACACAACTACTTTGCTTTTTGGTTTATAGGTTTTTCTATTATACCGATTGCCTATTTACTACACGGCAGACGTTTTGTAGAGGTTGCAAAATGTGCAGTCTCATTAGTATTAAGTGGAGTATTCTACTACGTATTCAATCCTAGCGTTCTTGGGGCACTTAATGACGGTAGCAAAGTTGTGAACAATGTTAGCGGTATGGTTGCGCTCTTTATTGAGTGGCTTCAAGCCTTGAATGGCAGATTGTTCAATGGCACGTTGTTATGGCTAGCCTTGTTAATTGTCGTGCTGTTGATTGTGGCTATGGTTAAATCTAGAATTCTTGTAGTATGGTCTAGTAAGAGCTTATTATGTGCATCTATTGCGCTGGCAATATTCCTATATCTGCTTACCATTTCTAGATGGACTAACGTAGTTCCTATGCATTCCAAGTTTTTCCATATATGGGACTTTGTGCCAAGTTTAGTCCTACTACTGGTTGTTAGCTTAAAATATGCACTTGATAGATTGTTGGGTAATGTCAATATTGCTCAAAAGTTGCTTGTAGCACTTGTTTTAGTATTTGCTTTAATAAATAATAGGAGCAACTCATCATACTACTACAGCAAGACTAACTATAATAATATTGCTACTAGCTACCGTGATATACCTGCTATATTGATTAGCAATGTTCCTTATGGTGTTGGTGAGTTGGAGTATAAAATGCTGAACCTGCGCGAAACGACTGTGATTCTTGAAAATATGGATATGTTAGGAAAGGCACTATCACATCTGCCAAACGACAAGCAGGTAATCATATATGCACGTTATAGCGGTTTTGACGAGGAAGACATAGGCAAAGACATAGATAGAGAAGCTATATTCAGCTATATGAAACAACACGGCTGGACTGAGCGTGTGCCATATATAGACAAGACTAGTTGGCTATTTTCAAAGTAGTAAGAGGAAAACTTGACAATATCAGAAACATCTCATATACTCGTAGTATATAGGGGTTAAATGGGGTTATTAGATTGCCCGCTAGATATAAAGACGTTGCAAGTGCATTTGTGCATGTGGTTGTGCCCGCACGTGGCAAGCCTGCTGAACGCAAGAGTGACCACTTTCCTAAACTGAATATTGATATGTCTGATTTCATCTTTAATAGGCAAGAACTAAATGAACGGTAGAGCGTTTATTGACACAAACATCTTTGTGTAGTAGCCGCTTGCTCGCTCATATCTGCGCCGTCGTTGGCTCGCTTGTCAGCCAGTTTATTTTGTTCGCGAGGGATGTGTGTACACGTTGCATTCAGTGAAGCTACCAAGTTGACAGCCTCCTGATACAGCGGCACTAAGTGCGTAGCCTTGACCTTATATATGCCCGCAATTTGCTTCACTACAAGCTCAGAGTCCATTAGAAACTCCACCTCATCAGCTGGCAGCGTCTTGACATACTTCGCCGCCTCAATCAGAGCGGTGTATTCAGCTACATTGTTGGTGGTTTGCCCCAGCGGTAGCCCATCGCTATGCAATAGCTCGCCTGCCGCATCAAAAACGGCAAACCCTGCCCCAGAGGGACCAGGATTGCCGCGCGATGCACCATCGCAATAGACTTTATACATACACGATAACTATACCGCTACGGTCTCGTCATGTAGAAAACGCTGGCAATATGGGCATTCTATCAGCTCTTTGCCTCGTTTTATGTCAGTTGCTAGCTCAGGCGGCAGTTTCAAATAGCAACCAGTACAGAACCCGTCCACTACCTTTGACACAGCTAAATTGTTGCGGCTATTTAACGTCTTGTCATACTTGGCAACAAGCCGTTCATATTTTTTATTCTTACTTTTGAGAGCGACTACAAAGTTGTCACGCTCTGCTTTGAGCATTTCAATCTCATCAAATAAACCTTTATTGTCAACCTCGCGCTGAGCTTTCTCTTTCTCGTAAGCCTCTTTCGTATCAGTCGCCTCTTTAGCGTGTGAGGTCATGTACTCCTCAAGCCGTTCTACCTGCCCCCTAGAGAAACGTAGCTTCTCTTCAACGCTTACGATTGCCATACGCTTTTCTCGTATCTCGGCATCAACCTCTTCCAGCCGCTCAATAGGCACAGCCACTTTCTTTTTGTTAGCCTCCTCTACGTCTTTATTATACTCTACCAGTGCTGTTTCAAGCTGCAAGATACTTGCTCGTTCCAGTTCTAGCGACTTGGTATTGTTGGCTAGCTCAGCAGCCGCAACATCCATAGCTAACTTATGCCCTTTCAGCATTTCAGGTATCTTATCAAGCTCCCTAGCAACGCTCGCAATCTTTGTGTCAATTGCCTGAAGCTTTACTAAATTTTCAATAGTGCCGTCTAACATCTACGCCTCCATTATATATGAATGATTGATGCGGTTTCATCAGCGCAAAACGCTTTCACATTAAACCGCGCCATTAGTTCCCTTGCCAAATACTCCATAAACACACGTTCCGTAGCATAATGCCCTGCATCTATAATGCACACACCTGCCTGCCTAGCATCCAGTGCATCGTGGTGTTTTAAGTCTCCAGTGATTAAGATATTCACACCCTTTTCTACGCAAGACCTCCACAAACTCGCACCGCTACCAGTTATCACAGCAAACTTAGACACGTCACCGCTATAGTCAGCTATATTACAGCCGACATTGTCAAGTTTTAGGGCATCTTTTAGCCGCTCCACTAGTTCACCAAATGGCACAGATTTGTTAAATCTGCCAATGCGTCCGAAACCATAGCTTATAGGGCTATCTATCCTAATAAAGTTGAACGCTGGTTCCTCATAAGGGTGCGTTTCCTTTATAGCAGATATAACTGCACTTTTCAAGCGGTAGGGTAATATTGCTGATACACAGCTCTCCGCCACCTGTTCAGCCCTGCCGACTGCCCCGATATATGGGTTTGCGCCATCAAGCGGAGTGAACGTCCCCACCCCCTCATTGCTAAATGCACAACGTCTATAATTGCCGATAGCCCCACAGCCAGCACTAGCTAGGGCATCTATAATAGCCTCTTTTTTATCGGTCGGCACAAATACTTCAACCTTTAGATATTCGGCGTCTAGCTCGTGCGCCAACATTCCTACGTCCTCTGCTGATAATAATTTTAAGATATAGTTGCTTGTGCCAGTCGCTGCCATATCAAGATTAGTATGGTATGAGAATATATTCAACCCCGCTTTGATAGCCTCTACAACGAGCTTATCGCGAATGCTGTTGACGTTCAAGCCTTTGCTGGCGGTAAAGAATAGCGGGTGGTGCGTGATTAAGAGGTTGCATTTAGCAGCTATTGCCTGTTTGACGACATCAGCGGTGGGGTCTAGTGCTAGGCAGATATTATGAACTTCGCTATTGCCAAGATAGAGTTGTCTACCCGAAAAATCCCAACTGGATTGCACTCTAATATCTGAAAGCTCGCTTTCAAAATATGTTGCAAGAACGTCAAGACTGGGAACAGCGTTAGGCATAAAGAAAGACCTCTCGTTAAACATATAATGAAATGTGGGCCAACTAGGACTTGAACCTAGGACCTACCGGTTATGAGCCGGTGGCTCTAACCAACTGAGCTATTGGCCCCCATCAAAGTGCAGGGAGGGCTATTATAGGCAAGAAAAAAACGTCTGTCAAGCCTGACAAGCGAAAAAAATAAAAATTATTTATGCATTATGGGGTAGTAGTTGCAATGCATTAACAAATGCTATACACTACGATGATATGGATAACGTAGAAAAAGGTATTGATAGCTATATTTCAGGCGATGTGAACAACGCCATTAGGTTGTTGCAAGACTGCATTAAGGCGGACAAGCCTTCTGCGCAAGCGTATTACTATCTAGGGTTGTCATATAACGATATAGGCAGATACGCTGATGCTGGTGGCTATTTTGCCAAAGCTGTAGAGCTTGAACCTGACAGAGCACTATACCATTACCAGCTCGGACAAATTTACAACGATATGATGTTGTTTGAAAAGGCAATCCCCCACCTGCTAGAAGCTGTCAAGCGCAACCCCGACCACATTCGCGCACGTATAATACTAGCTAGCATATATTTCAAGAATGGCGAGCTTGACAAGGCAGAGCGTGAGTTTAAGCAGGTTACAACGATTAGCCCTGACTATGCTATGGGTTTTTATGAGCTGGGCAACTGCCTCTACTACAAGGGCGACTTGGTTGGGGCTAAGGGGGCGTTTAACAAGGCTATATTGCTTGACGGGCGCATTGAGGCTATGATACGTGATAAGCTTGGCAAGATAGGATAAGAGCGAGGAGTGTTGAGTATGTTGCAAATACTATATTTTGGTTCTAAAGTAACAGGGCTTTCCATACAGGTGGAGTTGCGTGGTTATGCCCAGCTGGTATCAAGCGGAAAGGTGAATCTGTGTGTTTGTGAGGTAGCGACAGTTGCTGACATCGCTAATATACCGACTGGTAGCAATGTTAATATACCTATACTGCTATATCTGAACACTAATGAGAAAACTATAATAGAAAAATTGCGCGGAATGCGCGTGCATGGCGTTTTCTACCCACCGATTAACGGCGATGCTATGAAGAAGAAGATAGACCAGCTGTTAAACCTAGATGTGCCCATAGCCACTGGCGGGGCTAATGACTTTGAACGTTTGAAAATAAAGATACTGGCTAAGACTGAGAACGTTCCTATGCTGCCTGTTATCGTCAATAAGATAATAGCTATGAGCAAAGACAAGAATGTGCCTATGTCTGCCGTAACAGAGCAGGTAAAGATGGACCAGGGCATATCTAGCAAGGTTGTGCGAATGGTGAATTCCCCGTTTTTTATGTTGCGTGAGCACGTATCTAGTATTGATAAGGCTATTGTCCTAGTGGGTGGCGAGGCTGTTAAGAATATTGCGCTGGCTACTGCCACTAATTCTTACTATAATAAACCTTTCAAGATGTATGATACCACTGGCACCGCGCTATGGGCACATGCATATATGGTTGCCGTGCTCTGTGAAATGCTTGCTAGGGAGGCTGGGGCTGACCCCGATATGTATTTCTTGGCGGGCTTGTTCCATGATATAGGCAAGATAGTGTTGGTAGAGTTTCTAGTGCAAATAGTGCATGATGCTCAGGAAGAACGTGCCCAAATAAAGCTAGACCATGCCGAGGTAGCGGGGATGATAGCAGAACGCTGGCAGTTGGCAGGTGAGCTAGTGCAGGCACTCAAGATGCACCACGACCCGCAAGATAACGTTATTGCCAAGACGGTATTTTGGGCGGATAGGCTTGCACATTTCTCTAAGAAACGCAACGATGCTGATTTTGAGGCGCAGTTCACCGACCTGATGGAGAAACTTGTTAAAGGTAGCGGGCTTGTCATCAAGAATGTTGCTGGCTTGGCTGAAAAGATTAAAGAGTTGTTGAAAGCTGGAGATATAATTACATGAAACATTCGCTCCTTAGTACCCTGTTTTCTAGCAATATGAATGGCTTTATGTCATCTCTGGGAGAGCTTTTGCATTCAAAAGGTTTTCCTCATTGGACTATATGGAAGGTCAGCAACGGCAGTCTATGTGAACCTTTGCTATCTACTGATGGCATTAGCACTGGTATGTATGACATCTACGATTTAGGCTACGATGGCACCGACTATATAACATCGCAGGTGACTATCACGCACCTATCGGAGCAGTGCATCATAAGTTCGGGAGTGTTCTGTAAAGGTAGTGCGTCATATAACTTGGCTGTTACATTACACCAGCCGTCCACAGAGGTGCAGTTTGTATGGCTGAAGTCTATTGCGATATTTTTAGGGATACACGCCGACCAGCTAGAATCCGACAACCGTAGGCTGGAGATGTTTATAGACTATCAGAAAAAGATAGACTTTATAAAGGGTAGCGGGCGGATACTGAAATCGTTCACTACAAATGAAGTAATTATGGCATCGCTAGATATGTTCACCGAATCAT